>JAGXTJ010000028.1 GCA_018333655.1 Bacillota bacterium
CAAAGTTAAGGATGACGACAAAGTTAAGGATGACGACAAAGTTAAGGATGACGACAAAGTTAAGGATGACGACAAAGTTAAGGATGACGACAAAGTTAAGGATGACGACAAAGGCAAAGATGTCGATGAAGTTAATAATAACGACAAAATTAAGGACAATGACCGAGTTAAAGACAATGACAGAGCTAAGGGCAATGACGACATTAAGGACGACGACAAAGTTAAGGATAGTGACGAAACTCAGGAAGATGCTGACGAGAAGAAAGACCGGCCTGCGCAGAAGACTGTGCAACGCCCTAGCGACAAAGACCAAGATGGACCAGAAGACGAGCCTCGCGCCGGCGATAGTGACAGGGATGACGATGAAGATGGGGGCGACGAGTAAAACTTTTCTCTCGGTGAGAGTGCAACCTTTTGTCGGGGAGTGCATTATCTAGGTAAAGGCCGAGAATAGTCTTGGCCTTTACCATGAAGGAGTGATTAAATTGTTAAAATCTCGAGCTGCTAAGCTCACCGCGTTGACCCTGGTCGCCGCTCTCTTGTTCGCTGGCTACACTACATATTCGGCGCCGAGGGCTTTCGCCGAACTGACGGTTCAAGTAAATCCGGAAATTGTACTCACTCTCGATCAACACCAAAAGGTACTGGCAGCCCGCTTTACGGGGCTTCTGGCTCACCCTACTTTAGGAGACCTTGCCCTAGTCAATCTATCTGTGGGCGAGGCCTTAGATAAAGTGAACGCGGCCCTCACTGTACTAGGCCTCTTAACACCAGACCGGGAGGTATTGATTGTCGTCAATCCCGTGGGCGGTGCCAATAGCGAAAAGGTGCAGGGCATTGCCGCTGCGGCCGAGGAGAAGCTTAAGACCCATCTCAAGCAGCAAGCTAATCTCCCTCCTGCTGTCACCTCTGTTCTCGTCAGCACCCCCCTCACTGAAGTAGCACAGCAACTCTCAATTCCACTGAGTTCTTTCGCTCGCTTTCTCCGCAAAGGGGTTACGGAGGCCAATCTGACCGCCATTATGGCGCTGCAGGATGGGCTTAAATTAGACGCGGCAGCCTTTGCACAAGAGTTTAACAAAGTGGTCAAGTCCTTTGCCGATATGCGCGAGGCAGGTCTGCCTGAGGACACGGCACTAGCCCTACTCTCGGAGTCCCTGCAACTTGATGGCGCACTAAAGAATGTGTACCACCTCGTCTCCGGCTTGATAGATATGCACGAAGCTGGCCTATCCCCAAGCGATATGTCGGCCGCTCTAGAACTGCATCGCGACCTCAAGCTCTCGCCCTCCTTGCTCCGCCGGGAGTCAGATTCTCTCTTCTCCTCCCTGATCGACATGCACGAAGTCGGTGTTCCTAGCGCTGTCGCCCTCTCCACTCTCCAGGCGGCCATGCTGGCTGACCCCTCCCTTAAAGAAATCGACACCATTGTCTCTGCCCTGATTGATCTTGTTGACAAAGGCGCCACCGCCGAAGTCGCCTTGGCCAGTATAAATACCGCCATCAGTGCCGATCCCACCTTGAAGAACCTGGATGGAATGCTGGGCCTTAGCCCCGGACGTGGACGCTCTGACGACGATGATGATAAGAACAATGAGAATAAAGGCCAAGGCCGCCGCGACAAAGATGACAAGTCAGACGATAACGACGAAGACGAAGAGGACCAAGACGACCAAGACGACCAAGACGACCAAGACAAAGATGATAACGATGACGAAAGGGACGACAAAGACAAGGACAAAGACGACGATGATAAATCCGACAATAAGAACTTGCCAAAAGGCAGAGGGCGCGGCAACTAAGCCCTAGTGTAGGTCAAGGCATAAGGCATCGCTGTTACTCTCCACTCACACAATAAAAGGCTGCCCCGAAGTTGCGGGGCAGCCTTTTGTTGTGTGAGTAAGTTTAGGCAAAAACCACAATGGCGTCTTTTCTCTTGATGCGCAACATCACCGTCTCGAGCACGCGCAGGCTGTGGTTTAGCTTGTCGGGGCCTAGGTAGCCCGTAATCATATCCTGCCCGATAACGAGATCCATGTTTTGTGCTTCACTGCATACCAGGACAGCGGAATTGGTGCCGAGAACAGCAGATTGGAATAACTGGCCATCAACCAACTTGCCCACCCGCTCGGACTCGAGCAAGCCAGTGTGCGGTTGCACACGCTGCATTTGCCGATAAAGGTCTGGGCTTACGACCAAGGCAAAATTGCTCACCAAGCCGTTGCCGACTAGGATTTCGATCCCCCGGGCGACGTCTGTAAAAGCCGTCTCGCCTTCGGCCCAGTTGCCTTTGGCGATTTTTTCGACTCCGGTGGCAGTTAGCAACCCCTCATAGCCTTGTTCAAGATTGCCAAGGAAAATAAGCTCATCTTCCTTCTTGGCACATATGGCAGCAGCCCCGGCCACGCTCGATAAATCGAGCGGCAGATTGAACTGCGCACTATGTTCGACATCGCGCCACGTGATCTTAAAGTCCTTGTACACCATCGGAATCTCCATGAAACGCCGACTCTTAACGCCCAAAGGAAAACACTCGTTCTCCCCAAAAAACTCGATATGACCGCAGTCCGTGGAGTCAAAAGAATCTATGTTGATGCTCTGCACACCCGCACCTAGTGGACCATAAAGGCTAATAAAACGTCTGCCCACCAGTACTTGGCGCGCGATTTTGACTACCTTATCGTCTATTTTGGCCCATTGCTCCAAGGAAAATGGCGCGTCCTGCCTTGACAAGAATTCCATATTGCGCACCTCCCTACTCTTTCTTGAGACTGCCGATGGTCGCGCGCCCAGTAGAACTTATACCGAGGGACTCTAGCATTTCTCTAACTTCGCCTTCGCCTTCAGCAAAATGCTCGGCCTCTTGCGGGTCTAAATGCCGCAGCAGGGCCATTAGTTCACCCACATGAACTTTTTCTTCGTCGCGGATGTCGCCAATAACCTTCTTGGCCACTGGGTCATCCGTGGCTAAGACATGCGCATCATAGACAAAGATGGCTTCGAGTTCTCCGGCAATATTGAGGCGGATGGCCTGAATAAGCTCTTCTTTGGATATCTTTCTGTTGACATTGCCTTGGAACGGATTAGCAAAATTTGGCACGTGCACGACACCTTCCTTCTAAAAATTGTTCCACCTATACTATATACCATTATGTGCTATTGAGCATTATCTTAACAAAAATTTCTCTTTTGTGCTCAACCACGACTACAGCAGCCCTGCCAGCACTACGGCAAACAACATGGAGGGCAAGAGGTTGCCAATTCTGATTTGCTTTAGTTCCAGTATATTGATTCCAATGGCTACAATGAGGAGCCCACCCGTAGCTGACATTTCTGTAATTGCGGCAGGCGATAGTAAGGGTGCGATTACGCCCGCCAGCAAGGTGATGGCTCCCTGGTAGAAGAGCACGGCAAACCCCGAAAAGACCACACCCACTCCCATGGTGGAGGCAAAAACTACGGCTGAAACGCCATCGAGCATGGCTTTGGCATAGAGGATGGTGTGTTCCCCCGTAAGTCCGCTTTGTAGGCTGCCCGTGATGGCCATCGCCCCCACGCAGTAAATTAAACTGGTGGCGACAAAGGCCTGCCCCGCCTGACCTTCGCCCCGCCCAAATCTCTTTTCGGCCCTTTGGGCAAGGCGGTAAAGGCGCCCTTCGATATCTAGCCACTCGCCAACTAGCCCGCCTAGCACCAGGCTTCCGATGACTATTAAGGCGCTTTCTGTAGTAAGTGCCATTTTAAGTCCAATGAGCATGACCGCTAACGCCAGACCATGCAGTATGGTTTCCTTACTTCGCGTCTTTATACCCCCCTCTAGGAGTATACCGAGCAGTCCGCCGAGCATAATTGCTACCGCATTGACTATCGTGCCAAACATTGTTCCTCCCGCGCAATCTCCTCTACCGCCGCGAGGAGTTCATCTACCTCTGCTGTTGTGGAAAACGGACCGGGGCTCGCCCTGACTGCTCCCTGCGTTGTAGTACCCAAGGTTTGGTGAGCCAGGGGTGCACAGTGCAGGCCAGCCCGTGTAGCCAGGCCGAAATTAGCGTCTAAGATATGCGCTACCTCCGTCGAGCCCAAGTCGTAAATATTGAAGGCCACGATAGGTGCGCCTTCAGATCGCCCATAGACCTTAACTCCGGCGATAGCGCTCAGCCCATGGCGCAGTCTCATTACTAGCTCGCTTTCATGCCGGTAAATGTTGGGTAGTCCGCGCAGGGTTATATATTCTAAAGCGGCGGCTAGCCCGGCGATTCCTACGGTATTAAGGGTGCCGGCCTCCAGACGATCTGGGTAGACTTCAGGCATGGCCATATGCATAGAGAAGCTGCCCGTGCCCCCATAGAGCAGCGGAACAACGTCAACACCCTCTCTGACATAGAGGGCGCCGACTCCTGGCGGCCCTAGGAGCGATTTATGCCCTGGTACAGCCAGCAAGTCTACCCCCAACTTCTCTACATCTATAGGAAAGACCCCCGCTGTTTGCGCGGCATCCAGCAAAAACAACGCCCCCGCCTGCCGAGCTAGCTGACCCACTTTCTCTACGGGGAGCATAGTTCCACAGACATTAGAGGCATGGGTCATGGCTACAAGGCGCGTGTTCTTGCGCATGGCCTTGGCGACCGCCTCAAAGGGTAGCGAGCCATCTTCCTCGCCAGGCACGATAGTTACCTCTACGCCTTGCTCTGCCAAGTGATGTAGCGGGCGCGCCACGGCGTTATGCTCAAGGGAAGTGGTGATGCAATGGTCCCCCGGGCGCAGTACGCCAAACAGCGCTATGTTTAGCGCCTGCGTCGCACTAGCGGTAAAAATCAGGCGCGAGGCATCGGCAACACCAAAGAGCGCCGCCAAGCTCTGGCGGCAGAGAAAAACGGTTCTGCCAGCTTCTAAGGACATGGCATGCCCGCCGCGGCCAGGGTTGGCGGCGTTATCGCGGAGAAAGCTCACCATCGTCTCTCCCACGCTGGGCGGCTTGGGCCAGGCAGTGGCCGCATTGTCTAGATAAATAGTGTTCTTCATGCTATGTTCCCGACCTCACCAGCATTTCAAGCAAACGCTCTAACTCTTCCACGCTGTGGTAGCTGATTTGAATTTCTCCCCCCGGCCCCTGGTGCTTAAGCAACACTTTAACCTGCAAGCGCTCTCGCAATTGCGCCTCGGCCTCCCGGTACTCCAGTGGCAAGGCAGGGGTAGTCTGTCGGCTGATTGTTTCACGTGAAACATTTTGCAGGCCCTGGGCGGCCTTCTCAGCCTCCCTTACTGTCAAGCCCTTGTCTGCGATACGCAGGGAGAAGGCCTCTCGTAAATGCTCAGGCGCAGCTAGAACCGCCCTCGCCTGACCGGCGCTTAGTAGGCCCTTGGCCACAAGGTCGGCTGCGACTTGCGGTAGAGCCAGCAAGCGCAAGGTGTTGGCCACATGAGAGCGGCTCTTACCAAGGCGCTCAGCAATCTTCTCTTGCGTGTAGTCAAGGGTCTGCAACAAATGGTTGAAGGCGTTTGCCTCCTCTAGCGGGTTCAAGTCCTCGCGCTGTAGGTTCTCGATAATAGCGATTTCTGCGCTCTCTAAATCGGTCATATCGCGCACCATAGCCGGTATCTCGCGCAAATTAGCGAGCTTGGCGGCCCGCAGGCGCCTCTCCCCCACCACTAATTCAAAACGGTCGCCGCGCGGGCGAACCGTGACCGGCTGAATCACGCCATGCTGCTTAATCGAGTCAGCGAGCTCGCGCAGTTGGTCGTCCGAAAAAACACGTCGCGGCTGGTGCGGGTTTGGCGAAATACGGTCGAGAGCGATGTTCTGCACGCCATCTTCAGAAAGGCTCTCCATGTCGGTAATCAGAGCCTGCAGTCCCTTGCCTAGGCGCGACTTAGCCACGTGCCAACACCTCCCTGGCGAGATCCATGTAAACCTCCGCCCCCCGAGAGCGCGGATCGTAGGTCATAATCGGTTGCCCATGGCTTGGCGCCTCACTCAGACGCACATTGCGTGGTATGATGGCCTCGAAAACCCTTTCTTTGAAAAAGACCTTGACCTCATCTGCTACCTGCGAGGCCAAATTGGTGCGCGAGTCAAACATAGTCAGAACCGCGCCCGTGACGACAAGACTGGGGTTGAGATGCCGCTGCACCAAAGCCACTGTATTCATCAACTGAGTCAAGCCCTCCAAAGCGTAGTACTCGCACTGCACGGGGATCAACACCCCGGTCGCAGCCGTCAATGAATTAAGGGTCAACAGCCCAAGGGAGGGCGGGCAGTCGATCAAAATGAAATCGTAACCCCCTAGTAAAGGGGACAAGGCCTCTCGCAACTTTATCTCCCTCTGCATGGCCAATACCAACTCTACCTCGGCCCCAGCCAGCTGAATGGTCGCCGGCACGATCTCCAGCCCTGCGATAGCGGTCGGTATAATTACAGCGTCAAGACTTAGTCCCTCGATCAACACATTGTAAATGCACTTCTTGATGCGGCGCCGATTGATTCCTAGCCCAGAAGTAGCATTCCCTTGGGGGTCGATATCCACGACAAGGACCCTTTGCCCGAGCTCCGCCAAACCGGCTCCTAAATTAACAGCGGTGGTAGTCTTTCCTACCCCGCCTTTCTGATTAACAATGGCAATCACTTTTGCTGGCATGCGTCTTCACCTCGACACCCTTATTCTAAGCTACTGCGCCTTCCCCTAGCTCACTTGCTCTTAGGAATGCGCACTACCACTTCGTAGTACTCGTCGCTGTCTCTCTCTTGCACCGAAGCGGCGACGCCATTGCGTTTCATTAAATCTACCGCCTGGCGAACCGTGTTGACAAATATGCGTACATCGCGCACCAGCAGTTTGCGCACTGGCTTCACAGCTGTGGCCGCAATCGCCTGCGTTACGGGCTCCCCGGCGAGATACCTCTCTACAGCCTCTTCCACTTGGCGAACCGTCATATCCTCGCTGATGATCTTGGCCGCCACGTCCGTCTGTACGTCTCCGTCCTCAATTTTTAGCAAAGCGCGCGCCTGTCGTTCATTGACAGCGCCGCTGGCCAGTAGTTCCTTAACCTCAGTGGACAGCTTCAACAACCGGCGCTTATTAGCAATGGTCGACTGGCTCTTGCCTACGCGCTTTGCTAACTCCTCCTGGGTGATCTGAAACTGCGTCAGCAGCTGATCGTAAGCTACAGCCTCCTCCAGAACATTGAGCTCCTCGCGCTGAATGTTCTCGATAAGCGTCGCTTGCGCCACTTCTTGGTCAGTGTATTGTCGTACCACCGCAGGGACTGTGCTAAAGCCAGCGGCCTTAGCGGCCCGCAGGCGCCTCTCACCCGCCACCAGCTCGTAAATATTACCCACCTTGCGCACCACCAGGGGCTGAATAATGCCGACTTGCTTGATCGAATCGCGCAACTCAGCTAGACAATCCTCTGAAAAAGTCTTGCGCGGTTGATACGGGTTAGGCTTTACGTCATTGACATTGAGTTGTAGGACCTGCTCAACGTTGCGGCCACCAAACCACCTCATCAAACCACTCCTCCCTACCTTGCTTCGCGGTGTACCACCTATAATTCGCTGCCGTAAAAACCGTTACCTTTCGTAAGGGCTCACTGCAGTGGATTTTTTTCCGGAGTGCCCGCCTGGCGTGGAAAGCGGCGCTCAGTCTCCGCAATCTTAGGCACAACTACCAAGACCCTCTCCTCACCACTGCCCGGCAGCTGCCAGCGCACCACCCTAACCTGGCCCCCGCCAAGCTTCTGCACCGCGTTACCCGCTTCCTCTATTTCCTCAGGTGCTCGCGGTCCCTTCATGGCCAAAAATAAGCCGCCTGTTTTGACAAAGGGCAGGGCCAATTCGCAGAGTACCGCGAACTTTGCCACCCCCCGTGAGACGGCAAAATCGAACTGCCCACGCTTAGTCGCCTGGTGGGCCATGTCTTCGGCCCGCCCATGCTGAGCCACCACGCGCTCGGCCAAGTCCAACTTGTTAATTGCTTCCTGCAAAAAACCTACCCGCTTCCTGAGGCTGTCAAGGAGGGTCATTTGTAAGTCCTTGCCAGCAATGGCCAAGGGCAAACCGGGAAACCCTGCGCCACTGCCAATGTCAATGCCCGTACCGCGGTGCGGTAAGACCAAGAGCGCCGACAAACTGTCTAAAAAGTGCTTGCGCCAAATCTCGCCCTCGTCGACTATGGCCGTGAGATTCACCTTTTGGTTGTATTCCTGCAGTAGCGCACAGTAAAGAGCGAAGCGCTCGCGGTGTGCATCCTCTAGTGTGACACCTAGCTCCGCTACGGCCGCCTTAAAATCCTGCCAGTTCACTGCGCTCACCTACCTTCAATATAGACTAGTAGCACGGCCACATCTGCCGGCGAGACCCCGCTCATACGCAAAGCCTGACCAATGTACTGCGGCCTTTGGCGGGCTAGTTTCTCCCTAGCCTCGCTAGACAGGCCCTTAATCTCCTCGTAGCGGAGGTCGCTTGGTATCTGGCGGTTCTCTAGGCCGAGAAACCGCTCCACCTGTTCCTTTTCTTTAGCAATGTAGCCCGCATACTTGACTTCGATCTCTACTCTTGTCGCCAATTGCCAAGGTACCGCCGCAAGCTCTACTACCATCTGGCACAGTAAGTTCCAGCGTACTTCGGGCCGGCGCAAAAGCTGGGCCGCTGCCTGGGCCTCGGCAATAGGCGTGGTGCCCACACTTTGCAGCAGCACATTGACCTCCTCCGTAGAGCGAACCTGCTGCTTCTCCATCCAAGCCACCCAAGTCGCTAACTCATCCTCTTCCTCTTTTATGGCCTGGAGTTCGGCCGGAGATATCAGCCCGTACTGGGCTGCTCGCGGCCCCAACCTGCCGTGCGCATTATCGAGACGTAGCAGTAAGCGATGCTCTGCGCGCGAGGTCATCAAACGGTATGGCTCAACTACTCCCTTGGTAACGAGGTCGTCAATCAGTACCCCCAAGTAGGCCTCCGAACGACGCAGGATCAGGGGCGGTAGCCCCTTTACTTGCGCCGCGGCATTTATCCCAGCCAAAAGCCCCTGCCCGGCGGCCTCCTCATAGCCTGAAGAACCGTTTATCTGACCGGCGAAGAAAAGGCCCGCACAAACCTTGCTTTCTAGGGCGAGCGTTAGCCCCGTCGGCACAACGTAGTCGTACTCAATGGCATAGCCAGGGCGGAGCATTTCTACCTGCTCCAGTCCTATTATTGAGCGCAGCATCTCTACCTGCACATCCTCGGGCAGACTGGTCGAAAATCCCTGCACATACATCTCGTCCGTGTCATAACCCTCAGGCTCTAAAAAGATCTGGTGGCGCTCCTTATCAGCAAAGCGCACGATTTTATCCTCGATAGACGGACAGTAGCGCGGACCCCTGCCCTCTATCAGTCCGGCATAAAGTGGCGAACGGTGTAAATTCGCGCGGATTATCTCATGGGTGCGGGGAGTCGTGTACGTCAACCAGCAAGACAACTGCTCTTTTGGCTCGCTACTGCTGCGCGCGGAAAACCGCCATGGTTCCCTATCGCCCTGTTGTTCCTCCATACGGGTCAAATCTACCCCCCGCCGATGAATCCGCGGCGGAGTTCCCGTCTTAAAGCGTCCCATCTCAATGCCAAGGCCGCGCAAATTGTCTGCTAGACCGGTAGACGCCAAGAGACTATTCGGTCCGCTGAGTAGAGTGGAACTGCCTACAATGACCTTGCCGCCAAGGTAAGTCCCCGCCGTGATAACTACTGTCGGCGCGGTATAAACAACACCGTAATGGGTGCGCACACCCTGTACGCGTCCGTCCTCAGTAAGCACTTCCGCAACTAAGGCTTGCACAAGGCGTAGACCCTCGGCCTGCTCAAGCAGCCGCTTCATCTCTACGTGGTACTGCCTCTTGTCAGATTGAGCGCGTAAAGCGCGTACCGCAGGTCCTTTGCCTGTATTTAACATGCGCATCTGTAAGTAGGAGCGGTCTGCCACCAGCCCCATCAACCCGCCAAGCGCATCTATCTCAGCAACCACATGTCCCTTGGCCGGCCCCCCTACAGAGGGGTTACAGGGCATCAGGGCAATGGAGTCTAGACTTTGGGTCAGTAAGAGAACGCGGCACCCCATACGTAAAGCCGCATGGGCAGCCTCACAGCCAGCATGGCCAGCCCCTACCACTATGCAATCATAGCTTTCTGCCCTGTTCAAAATACCTTCCTCATTTCCCAATACAAAACTGTGCAAAGATCTCGTCTGTCAGGCCATGTGTGACGTCGTCACCAGTTATCTCGCCCAATAAGGCCAAGGCCCTGCGCACATCAATCACCACCATCTCCAGTTCCCAGCCCGCTTTAGCTGCGCACATGGCGGTCTCCGTAGCCAAGCGAGCCTTACTAAGCGCGGAGGTGTGCCGAATATTGGTTACAAATTGGGCTTGCGTGCCGAGCGTAACCCGCGCCGCGGCCGCAATTAACTCCCTAAGCTCATGAACGCCAACCCCTGTGTGGGCACTGACACCTAACCAAGCGTTCTCACCAGGCAGAACAACTCGCGGTGGCAAATCGCTCTTGGTCAGTACAATATGGCGCTTAAAATTCGCTGTTCTCTCTAGTAAACTGAGATCCTCGGCATGTAGCTCCTCTGACGCATCGATCAGCAACAAAACAAAATCCGCCTGCTCCATGGTCTGCTCGGTGCGCTCCATGCCCAAACGCTCTAAGAAATCGCCTTCGGCGCGAAGCCCCGCCGTGTCAAACAGTTTGAGCAACAGGCCCTCATGGTTGATAGTAACCTCTAAGACATCCCGCGTAGTGCCGGCGATGGAAGTCACAATGGCCCTTTCCTGACCTGCGAGGTAGTTAAACAATGAAGACTTGCCGACATTAGGGCGCCCAATCAAGGCGACGCGAAACCCCTCTCTAACCACCCGCCCACCTCGGGCGGTAGCGACCAGGCTGTCTAAATTTTCTGCGGCCAGAGCCAGCTCGGCCTCCACCTCACTGTGGGTGAGGAGCGGAGCGTCAAGATCGGGGAAATCAAGATGTGCCTCAACCAGAGCTAGAGCCCCGAGTAGGCGCTGGCGAATCTCCAATATCTCGCGCCTTAAAGAGCCCTGCAAATGTAAATTGGCGTTTCGTAAAGCCAGATCGGAACTGGCGCGAATAACATCGATTACGGCTTCCGCCTGGGCAAGGTCGATGCGTCCATTAAGAAAAGCTCGCTTAGTAAACTCGCCGGGGGCGGCCAAAGCCGCACCGCACTCTAGCAGCCTCTCTAGTACCCGGCCCGCCACAAAGGAGCCCCCGTGTACGCCAAACTCCACCACATCCTCGCCCGTATAAGAGTGGGGCGCGCGAAAGTAAGTCAGCAGACACTCATCAATACGTTCTCCACCCAAAGCGCAAACCTCTCCATAGTAAACGCGCCAGGGCTTAGGCGAGAAGCGCCCCCTGCGGCGCCTAAAGCACTTTTTAGCAACGGCGAGCGCCAGTTCTCCAGATAAGCGCACCACGGCAATGCCGCCCTCCCCCGGGGGAGTCGCTATCGCAGCGATAACATCTTGGTACAAATTTCTTCCTCCTTAACAAAACAACCCAGTAACAAGCAGTTACTGGGTAAACAAGCCATTAGCGCACCGCTATAATCACTTTGCGGTAGGGTTCGTCCCCCTCACTGTAGGTCACAATGCCAGCCTCATCTTGTAAGGTCATGTGCACAATGCGCCTCTCAGCCGCACTCATAGGCTCAAGTATGGCCTTCCGTCCCGTACTGCGAACTCTCTCCGCCAAGCTCTTACTGAGGTCAACTAGGGTTTGTTTGCGACGCTCACGGTACTGACCAATATCGACTAGCAAGCGTCTATCCCCGCCCACGCGCGAGTAGATGACCGCGGCCAACTGCTGTATAGCGTCTAGAGTCTGCCCTCTTTTGCCGATCAACATGCCCGTGTTAAGACAACCCACCGCGATTTCAACTTCGTCTGCGGTTTCACGAACAATAGTGCAGCTGGCTTCTTTCGCACCCATGTGCGCCACTAAATCGAGGACAAAGTCAATGACCTTGTCCTCAGGCTGCAGTCTCTTGGTCACCAGGATGCGGGCAGGCTTCACTCCCCACAAACCAAAAACGCCCTTGGTAGGTTCCTCAAGCACCGTGACCTCAACTTGCTCCAACACGAGACCTAGTTCAAGCAAAGCTGCTTGAATAGCTTCCTCTACGCTTTTAGCCGTCTTTTCGACGCTTAGCATTCGTCTCTGCCTCCACTTCCACGACTTGGCGGCTGGTAAAAACGGTGTACAAGTATTCCTGCCCAATAGTAAACAAGTTGCGTGAGACCCAGTATAGAGCCAGTGCAGTGGGGAATTGCAGGGTAAACCAGCCCATAAACAGGGGCATCATGTACAGCATGGTGCGTTGCGAAGGTTCCGTACTCTGCATCGTCTGCTTGGACTGCCAGAAAGTCGTGCCAACGGTCAAGATAGGTAGTATCCAGTAGTACCAACCAAGCGTCATGATGGCGTTCTCGGGATTCGGGATAGTCATATTTAGGCCCAAGAATAAAGGTTGTTTGTCAAAAATACCCGGAACCTGGAGCACATTAAACATAGCCCACAACACCGGCATCTGAATGATCATGGGTAAGCAGCCTGAGGCAGGATTGACCTTGTGCTTGGCCCACAGCTCTACAGTTGCTTCATTCACCTTCGTCTTGTCATCTTTAAACTTCTTTTTGATGGCATCAAGCTCAGGCTGCACACGGCGCATAGCGCGCGTAAACTGCATTTGCTTGATATTCAGCGGCAAGGTGACCACGGTTACCGCCAGTGAAAGTAGTATTACCGCCCAACCATAACTCTGCGTGAAGTCAAAAAAGAAATCTAGCATGGCCCGCAACATCATGTTGATCATTTCCATTATAACTATCATCCCTCCGGCACTTATTTCACAGGGTCGTATCCGCCCTTAGACCACGGGTGACAACGAAGCACACGATGTGCCGCCTTCACGCATCCACGCAAAGCCCCGTGCCGCTCGATTGCCTCTGCAGCATACTGGCTACAGGTAGGTCGGAATCGGCAGCTAGGGGCCTTATAGGGCGAAATATAGCGTTGATAAATACGTATCAAGCTTAAAGAAAACTTTTTCATGGCTCACTCCACATTTTTAGACGGCGACAGATCTGCTGAAACTCTCTTTCGAGCTCCGGCCAAGTGGCCTTTACTGCGCCGGCTCGGGCGATGACTACCAAGTCCCTTCCCCCTTTTAGACGCGGTAAGAACTGGCGCACCATCTCTTTGAGTCTCCGGCGCGCTCTATTACGCACTACGGCATTCCCCAACTTTTTGCCCGCAGAGAAGCCAATACGAACACTGGTGGACTCGCGCGGCATGGTATAAACTACCATGAGACTCGAAGCAGCAGACCTACCGGTTCCGAAAACTTGTGAGAAATCTTTTCTCTTCTTCAGTCTAAAAGAGCGGCGCACCAGTATCAGCTCCTCATGATTAAAAGGCCACGTGCGCGGCCTTAGGCAGACAGAACTTTTCTTCCCTTTAGACGACGCCTGCTGAGCACCTTGCGCCCATTAGCCGTACTCATCCTCTCACGGAAACCGTGCACCTTCTTACGCTGTCTATTGTTGGGTTGAAATGTACGCTTCATATATTCACTCTCCCTTCAGAGTCCATAACGCCAGACTATCTTTGAAATTATACCAAAACGATGTCCCAGGCGCAATAAATAAACTCGCTTTAGTATCCATGTCGAACTTTGTCGTTTATGCACACCTGTTGATAACCTTGTAGATAAGTTGTATATTATGTCGAACCCTCACGCAGCTTAGCGAAGTTAGGGAGGCCGACTAGGCAGGTTGTGTCGGCGGGCCACGTATTTTACCACACACAGGCGTTCTCCACACCTGTGGATAACTTTGTGGACATCTTGCAGTGCCAAAAACCTCGAAAAAGGGCGAAATCACTTGCAGCGACAAGCTCTTCTAGGCCTAAAATGACCATCCACAAGCCTTGTGAATAGGCTCATCGTCGAAAGACGCAAAAAAATATCCACAGGGTGGGATGACGCCATAGGATTCGACTCAATATATGTTGAACGTATACATCTACACATTCTGGGGAGGTTCTAAAATGGTAATGAGCGCAGCCGAGTTATGGCAGACTACTCTTGGTTTGCTAGAAGCACAAATTAGTAAACACCAATTCGAGACTTGGCTACAACCATGCCAAGCACATACCTTGCATGGCAACACCCTCCATATCACTGTAGCCACCGAGTTTAATCGTAATTGGCTCGAAAACAACTACACTCCCACCGTACAGAAAGCGCTCTCTTCTATTCTTAACAGAGAAATGCTTGTGAAATTCACTCTCGCCAAAGATGAACCACAAAAACCCCTTCTCGTCGAGAAAATGGCGGGTGAAGACTGGCCCATACTTAATCCTCGCTATACTTTTGACAATTTTATCATCGGCGAAAGCAATCGCTACGCGCATGCAGCCTCCTTGGCTATCTCGGAAGCACCAGCGCGAGCCTACAACCCTCTTTTTATCTACGGAGGAGTCGGTCTTGGCAAAACGCACCTTATGCATGCCATTGGCCACTTTGTGTTGCAAAGATACCCAGGGATAAAGGTTGTCTATATCTCATGTGAGAAATTTACTAATGAGTTTATTTCTTCCATTCAAACGCGCAAAACAGTAGAATTTCGCGCTAAGTATCGCTCAATAGACCTACTACTAGTAGATGATATCCAGTTCTTAGCAGGTAAAGAACAAACCCAGGAGGAGTTTTTCCACACATTTAATGCTCTTCATGAGGCCAACAAGCAAATTATTTTCTCTAGTGATCGTCCCCCTAAAGAAATCGCCACGCTAGAAGAAAGGCTCCGTAGTCGCTTTGAGTGGGGTCTTATTACTGATATACAGCCACCAGACTATGAAACGCGCGTCGCTATTCTGCGGCAAAAAGCGGATAGCGAAAATTTCCGTATTCCTTTAGAGTTAACGTCCTACCTCGCAGGCCGCATCAAGAGCAATATTCGCGAACTAGAAGGCGGCTTAAACCGCATTATGGCCTATGTTTCTTTCAGCAAAAAACCAATTACACGCGAACTCATCGACGAAGTCTTGCGTAATCTATTCCCCGAAGAGAAAACCCGCATTTTGACAATCCTAGACATCCAAAAAGTCGTCGCTGCTCATTTCGGCCTTAAAATAGAAGAGCTCTCGGCCAAAAAACGCACCCGCAATGTCTCCCTACCGCGCCAAGTGGCCATGTTTCTAGCGCGAAAAAACACCGAGGCTTCCCTCCCCCGTATCGGGGACGAGTTTGGGGGACGTGACCACACCACTGTTATCCATGCTTGCGAAAAAATCGCCACCGATATAGCCAGCGATGCTGCTTTTGCCGCCATTGTGCGCGAAATAGAGGCCAAACTGAAAACAATATAGTCCACACCCCCTTGCAACCTTATCCACCATCCCTTGTGGATGACCACAACGCTACCTAGAGCAACTAACATGCTCGGGAATAGTAAAATATATAACTCACAGGCGAATGTATTGTTTACACTCTGCCCTCGCATAGCCTTTTGTACTTATCAACATCTCCACAGCCCTTAGTACTAGTGCTACGATTCTTTTTAACTAATACTATATGCACTTCACTAAATCTATAGAACGGAGGACACCCATGCACATTTCCGTAAAAAAAGATGACTTTGTCGCCGCTTCCGTTGCCGTAAGTCGAGTCATTAGCTCTAAAACAGGTGGCTCCTCAGCTAGTATTCGCCTTATAGCTGAGAATGACACCCTAATCCTCACCGCCAATGACTTAGAACTAGCCATCTCTTCGCGCATCAAGGCTGAAATTATCGTACCAGGCTCGATAGTTGTGCCGGGTAGGTTGCTCGGTGAGGCCGCGCGGCGCTTCCCCCATGATGACGTAACCCTTCATGTCATGGAAGGAAGACAGGTGCTAAGAATATCTAGTGGTTTTTCTGACTTAGAATTAGTGGGTATGGGTGCCGCCTTTTTTCCGGAGCTACCTGATGTAGATGGTTTAAAAGTGATCACCCTGCCGCAGAGTCAGTTAAAATCCATGCTCCGGCAAGTTAGCTTTGCTATGTCGCAAGATAGTGTTCGCCCCATACTTACTGGCATGCTGTGGGAATATAAAGGCAACTCTCTGCGCCTTGTCGCTGCCGATGGCACCAAAGTAGCCTCTCGACGTGAAGAAATCAGCGAACAGGACGACACCTCTTTTTCGTTAGTTATGCCAGGTAGAACGGTAAATGAACTGATTCGCTTACTCTCAGATACAGACGATGAAGTGCAAGTAGCCGTCGGGAAAAGTCACTGTCTTATACAGATGCAGGAGACAGTCGTGGTCACCAAGCTCTTAGAAGGCAATTATATTAATGTCGACCAGTATGTGCCGACTAACTTTACCAATGTTGTGGAGATAAAACCGAAAGTGCTCCTTACGGCCCTCGACCGTAGTTCTGTAGTAGCAAAAGACGCCCTCACTGGCATTGTTAAGTTATCCTTAGACAAGCAAATGCTGACGATCAGAGCACATTCCGCTGAGCTAGGTAGCCACCATGAAGAGTGGCCGGTAGAAATGACCGGCGAGCCCTTAGAAATATTTTTAAATATTAAAGTGCTCAGTGATATCATGAGGTCACTAGATTACGGTGACGCCACCATTTCCTTTACCGGTCAATTTGGTCCGGCTGTTTGTCGTAGCCGTATTAACGAGAAGAATTACTGGAGTCTGGTCATGCCTGTCAGGTTATCATAGGAGAGGAGAAACAGGCTTTGAAGGAACACATTACCCTAGGACAATTTCTCAAGGCACAAAATTTTATCTCGAGCGGCGGAGAAGCCAAGCACTTTCTTATTGAGCATGTGGTGCTGGTTAATCAAGAAAAAGAACAAAGGCGCGGGCGCAAACTTTACCCTGGAGATACCGTGCATATAGACCAACAAAGCTATACAATTACCTAGCTATGTGGATTAGAGAAGTCACGCTTATTAATTTCCGCAATTACGCCAAGGAAACCATTGTTTTTTCGCCAGGCATTAACCTAATCATAGGGAGTAATGGTGAAGGCAAGACAAATCTCTTAGAGTCCATATTCTTACTAGCTACCACACGTTCTTATCGTCAGTCGCACGAAAGAGACATGGTGGCCTTAAGTTGTGATTCTTTTTATGTTTCAGGCGCGGCCACTTTAACGGGCGATATCAAGCATACTTTAGAGCTCGCTTACTCACAGGTGCAAAAAAAGAAACAAGTAAAAGTATCTGGTGTACCTGTTACTAGGCTCACGGACTTTATGGGGATACTCAATGTTGTCTTCTTCTCGCCAGAGGATTTAAACTTAGTAAAAGGGCCCAAGGGCCTGCGTCGTCGCTTTTTGGACATCCTTCTCTCGCAGATTGACAAACTGTATCTTTACACCCTGCAGCAATATACTCGCGTCCTCAAACAGCGCAATGAATGCCTTAAATCGATCCAGCGAGGCACAATGCGCACCACGGATTTAGCGCCCTGGAATGAGCAATTTGCCTCATTAGCCGAAAGAATAGTCAGGCGAAGAGCAGAAGCAGTGACGGAGATAGCCAAGTACTTCGCGGTGTATTCTCGAGCCATAAATCAAGGTAAAGAAATATTAGCTCTCGAATATATTAGCCAATTACTAAAAGTAAAAGACATTTTGTCTAATGTCAGCATTCATGAAGTACTACTAAAAAAACAACAAGAAGACATCGCACGAGGTCTCACCAGTGTAGGACCACACCGCGACGACCTGTTATTTACGATTAACGGCCTACAGGCAGCAGAATATGCCTCGCAAGGGCAGCAACGCACCGCTGTGCTAGGCTTGAAAATGGCGGAATTAGAGTACATGTATAAAGTAACAGGAGATTATCCGATACTACTTCTTGACGATGTTTTTTCGGAGTTAGATCAGTCGCGCCGTGAGCTGCTCTTGTCAACACTACATGGCAAGGTGCAGGCGCTAGTAACGGGCACAGAAGTGCCGGCGTTTAGTTTGTCACCTCTAGAAGCCTCTCCGCAACTTATCCGTGTACGACAAGGCAAGGTGATTTAGTGTATCTTCATCTAGGTGGCGAGGTCGTGGTCTCAAGTGCTGAAATTATAGGTGTTTTCGATATAAATATCGCCAAAAACCCCTCAACCAGAGACTTCCTTAAGCGAACACAATCGAAAAATATGCATGTCACAGTGACCTTAGGACATGAAACAAAAGCTTTTGTGGTGACCAATGATAAGGTTTATCTTTCTCCTATTACTGGCGCCACTCTTCGTCGCCGCAGTATTAGCCTGTTAAACAGTATTCCACGTGAGCCGTGAGAAATCACGGTTTTTCTCTGCACAGAAGGTAAATGTTTGATATGATTCAAAGTGGGCACAAAAAAGAGGCGGTGGTCAGATGACAATGAAGGATAATGGGAATTACGAGGCATCTCAAATACAAGTGTTAGAAGGTCTCGAAGCAGTAAGGCGCAGACCTAGTATGTATATAGGTTCTACTAGCAGCAGGGGCTTACATCACCTGGTGTGGGAGATTGTCGATAATTCAGTGGACGAGGCTCTAGCCGGGCACTGCCACCATATTGATGTTGTGGTACTAGAAGATGGCAGCGTTAGTGTGCGCGACGATGGGCGGGGTATCCCGGTAGGCATACATCATCAAACAGGCCGCACTGCAGCAGAGACGGCCTACACGGTGCTGCACGCGGGTGCAAAATTTGGTGGTGGCGGGTACCAGGTTTCGGGCGGGCTGCATGGAGTTGGCGCCTCGGTGGTAAATGCCTTGTCCGAATGGTTAGTGCTAGAGATTCAAAGAGATGGCGGGCTCTATCAACAGAGGTATGTGCGTGGCGTTCCTCAGACAGAGTTAGTCAACTTAGGAGAAAGCCAGGCTACAGGGACCTTTGTTCACTTTAAACCCGATCCTGAAATATTTGAAGAGACAGAGTTTTCGACGGAGACTCTGATGTTGCGCTTGCGCGAGTTGTCCTTTCTCATGCAGGGCTTACGAATTTCTTTTACTGACCTACGTAATGGTACACATGAGATGTTTCACTATGAGGGTGGCATAAAATCTTTCGTTAATTTTCTTAATAAGAACAAGAATGTGCTACACAAAGACCCTATATTCTTCGCGGCCGATAAAGAAGGTGGTCACTTTGAAGTGGCCATGCAGTTTAATGACAGCTACACAGAGTACATCTACTCTTTTGCGAATAATATTCATACGGTCGAAGGTGGCAGCCATGAGGCTGGCTTTAAGATCGCTCTAACCCGCACTCTGAATGATTTTGCCCGTAAATTCAATATTCTCAAAGAACAGCACGCCAACTTGACCGGAGAAGATATACGCGAGGGCTTGACCGCGGTAGTTAGCGTTCGCTTGCTGTCGCCTCAGTTTGAAGGGCAGACCAAGACGAAGCTCGGTAACTCCGATGTCCGTGGCATGATAGATTCTTTTGTGGGGGAAGGTTTAACGGCTTTCCTGGAGCAAAACCCTAGTATCGGCAAGAAGATTATTGAAAAGGCCGTGCTAGCCTCACAAGCGAGGGAAGCCGCACGCCGGGCGCGTGAATTGACTAGGCGCAAGAGTGCTTTAGAAATTACTGCCTTGCCGGGCAAACTAGCCGATTGCTCGGTCACTGACCCTAGTTTGTGCGAACTATACCTGGTAGAAGGTGACTCGGCTGCCGGTTCTGCCAAGCAAGGGCGTGACCGTAAATTTCAGGCGATTTTACCTTTAGGCGGAAAAATACTTAATGTTGAAAAAGCTCGCTTAGACAAAATACTCAACCATGAAGAGATACGCACTATCATTACGGCCATGGGAACTAGTATCGGCGAAGATTTTCAAGTCGCTAAGGCTCGTTATCATAAAGTCATCATCATGGCTGATGCCGATATCGATGGTTCGCATATACGCACTCTTCTCCTTACCTTTTTCTTCCGGTACATGCAGCCACTCATTGAAGCAGGCTACCTCTACATCGCGCAACCACCCCTTTACTTGGTTAAAAAAGGAAAGTTGGAGAGGTACTGCTACAGCGACGATGATCTTGAGAAAACGCTTAAAGAGATCGGTCGCGGCAGTTCAGTCGTTATTCAGAGATACAAAGGCCTAGGCGAGATGAATGCCGATCAGCTTTGGCAGACCACAATGAATCCCCATCAGCGCATACTTTTACAGGTCACGATTGACGAGACTATGGTAGCCGATGAGATTTTTACCATCCTGATGGGCGACAAGGTGGAGCCACGGCGCGAGTTCATAGAGCGTTACGCTCATGAAGTCACTAATTTAGACATTTAAGGAGGTGGCTGGTATGGACTACACCCATGGAAGAATAGAACAGATCAAAATCGAAAGCGAAGTAAAGAAATCTTATATTAACTATGCGATGAGTGTTATTGTTTCACGCGCCTTACCCGACGTCAGAGATGGTCTTAAACCGGCACATCGGCGCATTCTCTATGCCATGCATGAGATGGGTTTTACGCCCGATAAGGCCTACAAAAAAAGTGCGCGTATCGTGGGTGAAGTGCTTGGTAAGTACCACCCCCATGGTGATATGGTTATATACGACACCATGGTGCGGCTCGTGCAGACTTTCTCTTCGCGCTACCCACTGATAGATGGACATGGTAATTTTGGCTCTATCGATGGCGATTCAGCCGCGGCCATGCGCTACACCGAAGCACGTCTAGATCCGCTGGCTATGGATATGCTAGATGAACTAGACAAGAAAACAGTCAATATGGGCCCTAATTTTGACGACACCCTGGAACAACCTTTAGTGCTGCCAGCGAGATTTCCCAATCTATTGGCCAATGGAACTTCTGGCATCGCGGTAGCCATGGCTTCGAACATACCGCCGCACAATCTTAGCGAACTCATCGACGCCGTTACTGCCCTGATTGACCGCCCAGAAATGACTGTGCATGAGCTCGCAGAGCATGTTAAGGGGCCCGATTTCCCGACAGGCGGGCTCATTCTCGGGCGCGAAGGTTTTATGCAAGCCTACGAAACAGGCAGGGGCTCCGTTCGCATACGTTCTAAGACCCGCCTTGAGAAAATGAATAACGGCAAAACGAGGATTATCGTCAGTGAAATACCCTACCAGGTCAATAAGGCAAAAATGATCGAGCGCATTGCCGAACTAGTCAGAGACAAGCAGATTGACGGCATTACCGACTTGCGCGACGAGAGTGATCGCGATGGCATCAGGGTGGTCATTGAGCTTAGGCGCGACGCGCAGAGTGAGGTTATTCTTAAACAGCTGTTCAAGCACAGCCAAATGGAGACTACCTTTGGGGTCAATATGTTGTCCTTAGTTGACGGACAGCCGAAAACACTGACTCTCAAGGAGATGCTCTACTACTTTGTCGAGCACCAAAAAGACGTGGTTACACGGAGAACGCAATTCGACTTAGACAAAGCTGAAGCGCGAGCACACATACTGGCTGGGTTACGCCGTGCCCTTGACTTTATCGACGCCATTATTGCTTTAATTCGCGCTTCGCTTAGTACGGAAGAGGCCAAGAAGGGTTTAATGGAACAATTTACCTTCTCGGATAAGCAAGCACAAGCGATTCTAGATATGCGACTCGCTCGCCTTACCGGACTAGAGCGCAATAAACTAGAGGACGAGGAACGTGAGGTTCTAGCTCTTATCGCGGAGCTAAGAAAGATTCTAGGTGACGAAGCAGTGCTCCTTGAGATTATAAAAAGTGAGATTGCCGAAATTAAAAAACGCCACGGTGATCCGCGACGCTCTGAAGTGGTAGAAGCCCTTGGGGATGTCGGCGCCCTAGACTTAATTGCGGAAGAAGATGTAGTCGTCACCTTAACACACCAAGGGTATATCAAGCGCCTGCCACTAGAAACATACCGCAGCCAGCGTCGCGGGGGCCGAGGTATAACTGCTATGGGTACACGTGAGGAAGACTTTGTCGAAAATCTATTCATCACTACCACGCATCACTACCTCTACTTTTTAACCAACAAAGGAAAGATATATCGCACCAAGGTGCATGAAATACCAGAAGCGAGCCGCCAAGCACGCGGGCTAGCCCTTGTTAACCTTATCTCTTTAGAGGCTAAGGAGAAAATTACGGCGGTTATTCCTGTGCGTGAGGCCTCGGGCGAGGAAGAATATCTGTTTATGGCGACAAGACAAGGCATGGTCAAGAAAACCCTCCTTGCGGAGTACGCGAGCATGCGCAGCAATGGCATCATAGGCATTTCTTTGCGCGAGGGCGACGAACTCATCTCTGTGCGTCTAACTAATGGCCAGCAAGAAGTAGTACTCGGCACACGTATGGGCATGGCCATCAGGTTCGACGAGAAAGATGTGCGACCGATGGGACGCGATACCCAAGGCGTCAAGGGCATAGAACTCGACCAGGGCGATTACTGTATTGGCATGGATATAGTCAGAGAAGGGGTAGACATTCTGGTCGTAACACAGAATGGTTTTGGCAAACGCTCGGCCATCGAGGAGTACCGCAAGCAGACACGCGGCGGCAAGGGGATTCGCACCGTCAAGATGAGCGAAAGAAATGGTCAAGTAGTTTGCTTGCGAGCCGTCAATTCTGAAGATGACTTGATGGTTATCACCGAGCAAGGCATTATCATTCGCATGGATATGAGAAGTATTTCGCAACTAGGACGTTCTACCCAAGGGGTCACCATTATTCGGCTTGACCAAGGCGATTCCGTCGTGGCCATTGCGCGGGTTGTGCAAAAAGCCGAAGTGCAAGAGCAGTAGTCTAAATTTTGATGCCCAAGCGTCCCAGCAGGTTGACGTACAGTGCGTATGTAGCAGCCATGACGCCGCAAGCTATAAAGAGAGAGCTAAAAAAACCGAGATTGCGCCTCAGGAGAAACTGTAAGGCAATAAAGAAGATGAGAGAAGGCAGTATAATCCAGCTAATGCCCTGGGAGAGAGCGATGACCTTGTTTACATCTTTGGTATCAGTGTAGAGCCAGACCATGGCTAAAATTGAGGTCAGAGGAAGCGAGGCAATAATCGCTCCTAGCATGGGGAGGCGTTTGCTGGCGGTAGAGATGGAAGCTACTAGCAGAGCAGAAACAAGCGTCTTTATCACAAATTGCACTGTTCTATCTCCTTATCTTTGCTAATGTCTACCCTCTAAGCGCTTGGTGTTTGTGCCCACGTATTTATCAATAGCGTCAAACAGCTTTTCTAGAACCTCATGCTTTTCCTCGCCGAGAGATTCCACTAGACAGTGGCTAATGTGGTCTTCAAGGATAACTTTACTGACACTGTTGAGGGCAGCGATTACCGCAGAAATTTGCACCAGGATATCACTACAATCGCGCCCTTCTTCTGCCATCTTCCTTACTGCTTCAAGGTGTCCACTAGCACGCGCCAATCGGTTAACAACATTCTTGTTCTGGGTATGTTTATCCATTAGGCAACCTCCTTCAATATCCCCCTTTGGGGGATATTTTTACCTCATTGTACCCAAACTCATGCTGTTTGTCTACTTAGTCCTCATTCACGAGTACGAGGTGTCTTAGTCCAGGTGGTGGGCGAACGCCCAATCACTTTGAGGAGCATGGCACTAGTATAGGGTACCGGAAAAAAGAAAGCGGCCAGCGGCAAGAAGCAGAGCTCGGCAGCAACACCTAGGTGGCCGTACCAAGCAATAGGGCGACTAGTCTGGTCAAGATGACTGCGGTAACGAAAGAAGGCGTAGAAGGTAAAACTGATATAGACTAAGCTCAAAAAGTTCAGCATGGTGCGCATAAAGGGTGGCAGTATAGAAGGGTCGACATTTCCCGTCAGATAAAGAAACAGCATGGTCGGGGGGAGTAAGGTGACGGACTGGTAAAAGATCCACTCATAAGGTCCTTTGATGGACAATTGACGCAGAAGCTGTTCTCTCCGGCCTACAGGACCGACCTGATTACGGCGGATTTTGTCCATTACTTGCAGGTGCCCGGCCCCCCAGCGCAATCTTTGCCGGTAGAAGGAGAGAAAGCTAGGAGGAGTTTGCTCACTACTGGCATACGGTAGGTAATCTGGCCAAGCTCCTGTAGAGAGATATGCTCTCGTGCCCAGCTCCAGGTCCTCAGTCAGCGACTCATGGTCATAGCCCCCGAGAGCCATTAGGAGTTTGTAGTCCACATATAAATTGGTGCCACCTACAAACGGTAGGCGCCGAAAGACCACTGGCAAGTACCAATCATGGGCTACAGCCTGGTAAAGAGAGGCAATCTTACTAAAGGGCCCCATTTCGTAAAAGTTGCGGACCTGAAAAACAGGCCCTTGCCAAATTTTAGTATGATCATTTCCGGTCAGCTTCTTGTAGGCAACATACAAAAGTACATCAGCCTGCGGCCTGCTTTCAGCATCATAAAAGCCGCAAATTGTGGTCTCCCGTGAGACGGCTCGCGAGAGGGCATAGTTTAAGGCGCGACCCTTAGTAGAAGGCACAGCCACACCTAGCAGGCGGCCCGGCATAAGCCCATCATAGTCATGCGGCACATCGATATGTTTAAGTACGGGGTGAGTCTCCTGTCGTTCATCTAGCACCCTAGCCACGATGGTTTGCGTGGTCGGAAAACAGTAGGGGTACAGATTGTGTAGTAAGTCGTGCACTTTGTCCTCGCGTAGTACCTCACGCAAGGCGGAAAACATTCCTTGCGTGACGATATTAGTAAAGCTGGCTAAGATATCCTGTGTCACTTTATGACCCGCCTGAGCAGTATATTTAATGGCAGTATGCAGCAGTCTCAGGTGAGAATCACCTGAGAGCTTGGCATAGGCGGCGATGATAGGCAGGGCCAAGCAGAGATACTTGGGGTAGATACGCGCAATCTCTACGTCCGCACTATCGGGATAGGCGCGCCGCAAGAGACAGTAGACGCGGCCGATATGTAAACGGCCGCCACTAGAAATTAGTTCGGTGGCCAGCGTCGAGATAAGCTCGCGCATCAGCCATCTAGGATAGTTGGCTAGCTCGGCAGGAGAGAGAGACGCGTGGTCTTTGAATTCTGCCGCATAGTACTCCGTAAGCGCTAGCTCGCTCAGAACATGCAGGGCCAGACAACGCTCGGCATTGCCCTGTGGACCGGCCAAGCCATGCTTCTCTCCGTTTAAAAAAGCTAAGGTCTTGGCCAAAATATCGGCCTGCAGGCGCAAAGCGTCTAAAGACTCTTTCTCATCGGTTACCACTATCACTTCGTAAGCATTTTTGGGATAATTGAGCTTGAGCATGTGCTTAAGGGTCTTTTCGATTACTTGGGCTTCATTGCGGGCCGGAATCAGAATAGAAAAGAAGGGCAGCAACTGCTGGCTGGTAGTGCTTAATTCAACTAGGCTGGGGATCGATACGCTAGGTCGCACGCGCCAGTATCGCGCTTCAGCATAGCGTTTCCAGAGAAAGAAACGGCTGAACATGAGAAAAAGAAGCACATAGATAGCGACCGCGATTAAATAAATGTGTTGGGGCGTTGTCAATTCCTCTCACCTCTACCCGGAGTTATCCGTTCTTTAGTGTGTGAAAGAGTAATTGACAATATCCTAATCCAGAGAAACTAAGTAAGGAGATGAAGTACATGAGTACTCCACGGCTGTTGGTTGACAGGGAGATAGTAGAGCGCAATATCAGAGAGATGCAGGATTTGGCAACGTCTCGGCGTATTAAGCTGCGCCCCCACATCAAGGCCCATAAATGCCTCGAAATCATGAACATGCAACTTAAAGCCGGGAGTAGCGGCATCACAGTGGCGAAACTAGGTGAAGCCGAAACCATGCACAAGGGCGGCGCGCAAGATATTTTTGTGGCCTATCCCCTCGTTGGGGAAGAAAAACTAGACCGGCTTGTCGCTCTTGCGCAAGTGGCAGAGGTGACAGTCGCGGTAGATAACCTAGAGGTGGCAGAGCGCATGGCAGAGCGCTTTACTGACACCAGGCCAATTGGGGTGCTCATTGAAGTAGATAGCGGGCTAAAACGCTGTGGCGTCCTGCCAGATGAGGCTGTCGACCTCGCCCGTGCGCTCTTGGCGGTGCCAAACCTGAAGTTAAAAGGGGTTTTCACTCATGCCGGACAAGTCTATGGAGCTACGCCCGAAAAGGTACATGAAATAGGTCTTATGGAGGCGCACACGGTAGTAGCGGTGCGCGATGCCCTAGAAAAGTACGATATAACTATTGAGACGGTCAGCACAGGCTCTACCCCCACCGCCAAGCACAATGTTGAAGTGGCGGGTGTCACTGAGATTCGCCCCGGCAACTACGTGTGGAACGATGCCATCCAGGTAGGGCTCGGCGTCGCCCGTCTTTCGCAGTGCGCGTTGACTGTAGAAGCCACTGTCGTCAGCTCACCTATGCCGGGTCGCCTTGTTATTGACGCGGGCAGTAAGGTGCTAGGCTTAGATAAGGGGGCGCATGGTCTTAGCATAGTCACAGGCTATGGTCGCATTATCGGATGGCCAGAGCTTACCATTGAGCGACTATCTGAAGAACATGGGGTGGTCACTTTTCTAGGCGCAGCTCCCGCCATCGGCCAGAAAGTGCGGATTGTTCCCAACCATGCCTGTGTAGTGGTAAACTTAGCAGAGGCGCTGTGGGTAAACGACCGCGAGTATTGGTCAGTTGCGGCGCGTGGTCGCTCGGACTAGTCTAAGCAGTAATTTAACGCATACTTATGGGCAAGGGGGATGCAGGTGGTCATTACAGAAACGCAACTGATTATTATAGGGGCTGTAGTAGGCGTAGTCGCCATTTTGGCGCTACTAGTAGCAGCATATGCTTGGCATGAGTTCGCGAAGGTGCGGCGCATGTACCGCGTCTTTATGACGGGAGTCGATAAAGGCAATCTCGAGCAAGGCTTACTAGGCTTAGCCGCGAGAATAGAAAACTTGACCAGTGATAGTCAAATTCAGGGCAAGGAGCTGCGCGAGCTAGAGCGCAGGCTGTCGTTCGCCATACAGCGCGTGGGCATGGTCAAGTTCAACGCCTTTAACGATGTGGGCGGCGAGATGAGCTTTGCTATCGCCCTCCTAGATGCCGCAGGCAGTGGTATCGTGGTCAGTTCGATCTACGGACGTGCGGAGGCAAGAGTTTATGCTAAATCAGTAGAGAAGCGGGTAGCGACAAGCGCCCTGAGTGCCGAGGAAAGCAAGGCCATTGACGAAGCCATGCAAACTCGTAAATAGTTGATGCAAAAGAAGAGCTATTGGCAGGAGAATATGATAGCCTTAGAGAAAAGTCTTCTTTGCGCGATTGGAGGTTTGGTGACTTGAGTCTTATTAAAAAACATGGCAAAGAGTTTACCATCATCATTGTGCCTCATGGGGAGGAAGAAACAGTTACTGTTCGTATGCCTCAGTGGTGGGTACACTGGGGGGGCATTGCCTTAGTGGTGCTCTTTATTAGCTCCATCAGTATAGTCTACTCTTTGCGGCAGACTAAGCTGCAATTGGCGAATTATCATGGCCTGATGTTAGAAAACAGACAGCAGCAGGAGCATATACTTCACTTGGCGAAACAGACCAATGAGCTGCAAGCGCAGCTAGAAGAGATTCAGGCCTTAGATTCATCTATTAGAGAAATGATGAGGCTAGGCAGTAGCAGAACAACGCCCGCCACCAATGCGGCGCCGACTGTGGCCATGGCCCAAACGCGCGATATGCGTCCGCAGTTAGCTAATCGCAGCTTGAGCCTAGCGGCCACCCTTTTACGCACCGAGCAAAATATCGAGTCTATAAAAGAAGCCATACCAATAACAGAAGACAGTCTTAAAGGATTAGAAAAGCAAGTAGAAGCGCAGCGGGCCAGAGAAGAGGCCACTCCGTCCTTGTGGCCCGTCACGGGCAACATTACCTCTGGGTTTGGGTACCGCCGTTCTCCTTTTGATGCTAGCCGCGAGTTTCATCCCGCTATAGATATTGCCGCCCCACGAGGAACGTCGGTGCATGCTACCGCTGCTGGTACCGTGCGCATGGCAGGTTGGAACGGCGGCTTCGGCAATGTAATTTTCCTAGACCATGGGTTCGGTTTTGTGACCGTGTACGCCCATCTCTCGCGTATATCAGTTCGTGTAGGGCAGGAAGTAGACAAGGGCCAGGTTATTGGTCTGGTGGGTAGCACCGGGCGCAGCACCGCACCACATCTGCACTACGAAGTGCGGGTGGGCGGAGCGACAGTGAATCCTATGCGTTTCCTAGAAGCAAGGTAGGTGAGAGAAGTGTTTGGTAGTAACAAGCCTAAGAGCGAGAAAGAGCAGGAACGTCTGCACGATAAGGTGGACACTATAGTAGGTGCGGGAACCTTGTTTGTGGGCGACATCCATGTTAAAGGAACCCTACGCATCGATGGACGAGTAGAGGGAAAAGTGATTAGCTCAGGGGATGTCGTCGTGGGTGAGACCGGAGCTCTCGAAGCCGAGGTGCGCGGGCGCTCCATAAAACTAGCTGGCACACTTAAAGGAAATGCCTTCGCCTCTGGCACGCTCGAACTCGCTAGTACAGGTAAACTTTATGGTGATATAGAGGTCGGTAAGGTAGTCATCAGCGATGGAGCTGTTTTCCAGGGCCAATGTAAGATGCATAGCCCGGAAGTCACTGCGAATAAGAAAGATTAAATCGCCATGCCCAGGGCAAGTTTTGGCCTTGGGCAAGTTGATGCGGAGGCTAGACGATGCGCATAGCCCTAATTGTCAATCGTAGTGCCGGGCACGGTCAGTGCGGCCGAAAATATACCCATGTCGCCGAGTACTTTAAGTCGGCAGGCCTTGACTTCACTCCCCTGTTTACCGAAGGCCCGGGTCATGCCACAGCTCTGGCTAAACAAGCAGTACATGACGGGTATGAAGCGGTAGTTTCTATGGGGGGAGACGGAACGCTTAACGAAGTAGTCAATGGCTTAGCCGGTAGCAGTGCCATTCTAGGCTTCATACCAGCTGGTTCGGGCAATGACTTTGGGCGTACTTTTGGTCTAAAACTACAGGACATTGTGACTGCCTGCCAAGTTATAGTAAAAGGAAAAGTTCAAGAGATAGATGTTGGGCAGATAGGCGAGCGGAGGTTCATTAATATCGCTGGCGCCGGTTTGGATGCCGAAGTCGGTTTAATGGCCAATGTATGGGGCAAGAAGTATTTTCGCGGCTACACGGCCTATGTGGCCTCCATACTGCGGCAGTTATTCTCTTTTAAGCCCCAAGAAATAACTATTGAGCTAGATCATACAACAATTAAGACCAAGGCATGGTTTGTAGCGATTGCCAATGCGCGCTTTTTTGGTGGCGGCCTTATGATTGCCCCACATGCGGATCTTAACGACGGTCTCTTCGATGTTTGTATAGTGAAGGACCTAGCGAAGCTCGAGCTCATCAAGATGATTCCTAAGGTCTTTAAGGGGGATCATATTCATCATCGAGCCGTGGAAATACACCGTTCACGGCGGGTCTACCTCTCTGCCTCCAGCAAAATGGCTACGCAGGCCGATGGTGAGGTTTTGGGCACCTTGCCGCGAGAATTTTGCATTGCGCCAAACAAACAGAAAGTTTTTCTGCCCTAGAAAAAACCCCGCAAGGGGGTTTTTTTAGGCTCGAATCCTATCGCAGTCTGTAGCCAGAAGCGCCTGAGATAGCCCTGCGGCTATTGTCTCAGCCAAGCGGTAGACCAAGTAGAGGCGAGTGTTTTGCAAGACAAAATACTCCATGTAGCCCCCCACATTTACCACTCCGGTTACGTAGATATCGCCAATGGGGGGCAGATCTTTATTAACGCCGGCCCCAGGGCGTAGGCTTCCCCTACCGACCGTAATCAAGCCGATGCTCTCAGATTTCCCTAGGCAGGCATCGACGGCGACAACCTTAGCCGCCGCGTGCGTGCGCGACAAAAGGGCCGCAGTTTCATGCAAGTTTACCGCGTGAACTGGGTCGCGCAGCGTGCCATAGATATGCGTGTTGGGTAATCTTCTTTGGCTAAGCAAAGTGCCGATAATGGGGCCTAGAGAGTCACCCGTGGAACGATCGGAGCCTATACATACTACAACCACCCCACAGTTAGAGGAAGTGCCTGCCGCTAAGGCCAAAGTTACGGCACGGCCAACATCTTGCGTGGCAGAAAGCGAGTCGACATTAATCCTAGTCTCATGGGCACAAAAGGTTGACCACAAACCGCCCTTAGGCCACATAGCCTCATCCCCCCTTGCTTGAGGTATTATATGACAGGGGGGGCTTGGGTATGCACTGGCCTCAGGTAGCAGGGATACCCTTGCGCATGGCGAACAATAAGTGATATCGATAGCAGGAAGGAGGGGCAGAGATGTGGGAAGATTATGAAGAGGCACGCGCAGACAAACCCTATACTTGGGTAGTATTTATCTTCATTCTGCTCTTTCTCAGCAGTATATTTATCTTTAGACCCCAAATTGGCCCTCGCAATACCAATGCCGTGCCCCAAACTACACAGGCGGCCGTAGTAAGCATGCTCAACGAAGTGAGCCATGGGCGGCCTCTTTTAGCGCGTGAAACAGCTACCGGTATGTGGGCCGTACACTCCACGGCCCCGCAGGGAAGGCAACTAGTTCGCTATCTTAACGCGCACGGTGACGAGCTATGGGCAGAAACAGTTATGTTCACAGATTCGAGCATGGCGGTGCAAGGCAACTTTCTCGCCATCGCGGGGATAGGGCAGCCGAGGATTTTTGTTTACCACATTCGTCATAAACTCGTTTCTGCTATTACTGCCCCAGGAGAAGTGCAAGCTGTATCGGTTAACGAGCAAGGTGAGGTCTTAGCCGTCTTTACCGTGGCCGCGGCCGAGCCTCTGGCCATACGTACTGAGGTCGCTAAATATTCCTCTCAAGGACAGCAGATGTGGCGGCAGTCACTGCATAATGAGCTGCCCTTGCTCGCGGCTCAGTCTGCTGATGGTGCCGTAAATGCCGTCTTAAACCTGACCTTTGGCCAAGAAGTAGGCACTGTGCTCAATGTACTTGGCCGCCATGGCGAGACGCTCTTTAAGGCCGAAATTATGGGGCAGCCCCTCTCGCTGATGGTGCAGCCTGACGGAGAACGAGTAGTCGTGGGCACACAAAGAAGTATCGTTAGTTTCACCAAGACTGGGCACAAGCAGTTTGCTTACCAAACGCCAGGTAATTTATCTGCGCTGCAGTTTGTGGGTACAGGCCCGCATTTAGCGTTCGCTTTCGACAGAAGGTCTTTTCTTGATTTTAGCCTGCAGTCCACCGTAGCTGTACTCGAAGAAAATGGGCGACAACTATGGCAGTCTCGCCAGCGCGAGAGGGTTTTGTTTATCAGTGCTGCCAGAGAGAGCCACGACATAGTCATAGGTACGGCACAAAGCATCATGGTGTATAGCCAGGGCGGTCAACAGAGCCTTACTGTGGAACATGCTTTTGGTGCAAATTACAAGGGAGTCGCAGTGGGCGCCAATCAGTACTTCCTCCTAAATGGCGACGGCCAAGTGGTGCAGGTGAGGCCGGAAGGAAAGTAGTGAGCAATGTGAACTACATGGATATCCTGCTGTTAGGAAATGCTGGGTGGCACATCTACCTTGCTCTAGCAGAGGGATGGCGGCGTTCTTTCTTCGCTGTCTGCCGCGATATAGTCGCCTTGGCCCTAGCGTTACTCTTGCGGGCGCCGCTATCCGTAGGTGTAACTAGATCGCCATGGTTCCCACGTTTTGCCGCCACGATGGACATACATATCGCCCTCCCAGCAGGGGGAGGACTTACTTTCTCTGGCGCCCTGCAGTGGCTTGAGGAGGTACAGCTACCAAGGGCCATCGCTAGGGCCATAGCGGGTGTTTGGCAGAGAGATAGCGGCAGCGATGTCTCGATACTGCTAGGCAGTGCTAGGCACATCCTGGCGGAGGCCATGGTAAACCTAGTATTTTTGCTCGCGCTTTTTGTGGGCCTGCGTGCTCTCATTAACGTGGCCAGTAAGGCGGTAGTCTGGGCTCTGCCCAAGGAGACAGCCGGAGACAATGTGGCGCTGAAGTTAGCTCTAGGTATGACCCAGAGTACCTTGGTGGGTTTGTTGCTGCTAGCTGCCCTACTGCCCCTAAGCGGTCTTGCGGCCATGCCACGAGGGTTGTTCGAACAACTAGGAAACTCGCGCTTGGTCTTTCTTCTTAACTACATCTTGCACCACATCAACTTTTACGGCTTACTGTGAGGGGACAACTATGCTGATTTTAACATTTCTCTCCACCCACCATGCTCTGGCGGCCGAGAGCCTTTTGCGACAGCAACAAATTAACTACGAGCTACTACCGACTCCCCGGGCTATTACGGCCCATTGTGGTCTAAGTCTACGCTTGGAGAGAAGTGACTTTTGGCTTGTACAAGCCATGCTAGGGGATAACGCTGGCCTAGCAGCCATCTACACCAGAGAAGACGAGCATGGCGACTATAAAGAACTGACCACGAAGGAGTGATGGCAGTGCTAGAAGTAGTGCGCCCCATGCTAGAGCGGGTACCTATACTAGCCCCCTATGCAGGGGTGATCTTGGTGTTCCTGCGGGTGATTTTACTCATCATGCTGGCCAAGATAGGGCTAAAAATTGGCGCCATAGTCATTACCAATGTATTTGAGGCCGAAAATACGCGCCGCCGCATGGAGGCACGCCAAGCTAAGACCATCGGGGCACTACTAAAAAGTGTACTGCGCTACGTAGTCTACTTTCTCTTGGCCATCTCTGTTGTCGACGCCCTTGGCGCCCCCACAAGCTCCATCATCGCTTCCGCCGGCATCGTCGGGTTAGCAGTAGGCTTTGGCGCGCAAAACCTTGTGCGCGACGTCTTGACTGGGTTTTTTATCTTGTTTGAAGACCAGTTCAGTGTGGGCGACTACGTAGAGATTTTTGGCTTGGCGGGCGTGGTAGAAGAAGTGGGGCTTAGAGTCACTAAGCTACGAGACTTTAGTGGTGTGCTGCACATCATTCCGAATGGCGCTATCGACAAAGTGTCCAATCATAACCGCGGTCATTTGCGCGCTCTAGTCGATGTAAGAGTCGCCTACGAGGAAGACCACGAACGAGTAAAGATACTGCTCGAAGAAGTAGCGGCAGGGGCGGCGGCAGACATTAAGGAGATAGTGGAGGGACCGACGGTACTAGGCATTGCCGATTTCACCGATTCCGCGCTTGTTTTTCGTCTCTGGGCCCGTACCTTGCCCCAGGAGCAATGGGCAGTAGAGAGAGAACTACGTAGGCGCATCAAATTAGTCTTTGACCGTGAAGGCATTGAAATCCCCTACCCTCGACGCATAGTCGTAGAGAACGGGGAAAGAAAGGCAGGAAGCAAAGAATGATGCCGATGAAACTCTACATTGGTGATATACTGCTCCTCAAGAAGGAGCATCCTTGTGGCGGTGCGGAATGGGAGGTGCTGCGTACCGGCATGGATTTTCGTATCAAATGCCGAAAATGTGGGCACAGCGTCATGATTGCGCGGGTAAAACTAGAAAAGGATATTAAGAGAGTGGTCAAGTCCATGGGCAGTACGCTGAACAATGTTACGGCTCAAGCGGAAGATAACAATTAGTAAGCTCCGTTTTATTTGCTTTGTCTTGACACGGGTGTTATAATAAATCGTTCTTGCCACCCTGCCCCGCGCAACGTCGTGGGGCCTTATGTCCAGGGGGAGGAGGTGCAGCAATGCGCAAGTACGAAACGATGTTCATCCTTAACATTGGGCTCTCGAAAGAGCAGCTGCCAAGTAAGGTTGAGCGCTTTACCACGCTGATTACAAGTAACGGTGGTCAAATTGATAAGATTTCTGAGTGGGGCAAGCGTCGCTTGGCTTACGAAATCGACAAGCAACGGGAAGGTTACTACTTCCTTATCAATTTTACCGCAGAACCAAGCGTGACTAAAGAGCTCGAGCGCGTCTTCAGAATCACTGAAGACATCGTTCGCTACGCAGTTTTTCGCCTAGACGAGTAATCCTTGGGGGCGATGTAGATGTTAAACAAGGTAATCTTAATTGGCAGACTTACGCGTGATCCTGAGATGCGCTACACACCAAGCAATGGTACGGCAGTGGTCACTTTTGGCCTAGCCGTCGACCGCGGTGGGAAGAACGCAGGCACAGACTTCATTAACATTAAAGTTTGGGAAAAACAAGCTGAATTATGTGCACAATATTTGAGTAAGGGTCGCTTAGTGGCCGTTGTGGGCCGCCTAGAAATCCGTCCCTATGAGAAGGACGGGCAAAAGCGTTCCTTTACTGAGGTTGTAGCGGAACAGGTCAAATTCTTGGGTTCTGGCAACAAAGAAGGCGGAACGAGCGAAAAACAAGAAACAGAAGCTTTTGCTCGTGAAGTAAACCTTGATGACGAAGACGTTCCTTTTTAGCTCTAAAAAAGGAGGGAATCCCTTTGCGCAAACGCTCACGGAAGCCGAGAAAGCGAGTATGTAATTTTTGCGTCGATAAGGCCGTAGCCGTTGATTACAAAGAAATCGACAAGTTGCGCCGCTTTATTACGGAACGCGGAAAGATACTGCCACGCCGTATCTCTGGCAATTGTGCGAAGCACCAACGCCTACTAACAGATGCGATTAAGCGTGCTCGCAATATAGCCCTGCTGCCATATACAATCGAGTAATTTTTAAGGGGAGCGAAAGCTCCCCTTCATGCATGCAGGTAAAAGGCAGTCCCCGCAGAATATAACAGAGAATGGGGGGCTGCACATGAATGAAACAGGCAGAGACTTTGAAATCGGGCGCAATGTGCGCATGATCGAATGGCTTAAAACAGAGCTTGTCAGTGGTTTAGCGCAGATATATAAAGAGATGCCCAAGGGTAGAGATGAAGCTATCGCGAGTGCCCTAGCCAGGGTAATGATGTACTGTTACTTGCTTGGCAAGCGGCTCAATATAAGTTTTGCCAAATTAGAAGCGACGGTAGAGCGCAAGGCGCGCCTTCATGCTGAGGAGGGCCATGAACTCGAAGAGTGGTATCAGGACTTATCCACTTTAATGGCTCATCTCGAGGCTCGGCGTACAAAGTAAGGCGGAGGTGTACTGGTAGTGAAAGTTATTTTAAATAAAGACGTCAAAGACCTCGGCAAACGTGGTCAGGTGGTAGAGGTGAGCGAAGGTTATGCTCGTAACTACCTTCTGCCGCGGGGACTTGCCGCTATAGCCACAGAGGGAGCAGCGCGCAATATAGAGCAAGAAAAGCTCGCGCAAACGCGCAAAAAAGAGCGCGAACAAAAAGAGGCCGCCTCACTGGCTGCCCGCCTAAACAGTGTCACCATACAAATTGGGGCCAAGGCGGGAGAAAACGGCAAGCTTTTTGGGGCCATTACGGCGACCGATATCGCCAATCAACTTGCCTTAGCGGGCATTCAAATCGACAAGCGGCGCATTGAACTAGCGTCTCCCATCAAGGTGGCTGGCTCTTACAAAGTTGCCGTGCGCGTTCACCCAGAGACGATGGCCAGTATGACGGTCATTGTGGTGGCCGAGTAGTATGTCAGAGCTCCGCGTTCCTCCTCACAATTTAGAGGCCGAGCAGTCCATGCTCGGCGCCATTCTTCTCGACAAAGAAATGCTCATTAATATCGCCGTGACTGTGCAGCCTCAGCATTTCTATAAAGAGGCGCATCGCTACATTTATGACTGTATGCTCGCTCTCTACATGCAAAATCAACCGGTAGACTTAGTGACCGTATCCGACAAATTGAGCCAGCAAGGCAGGCTCTCAGATTGCGGCGGCCTCCCCTACCTCACCTCGCTGCTTGACGCCACTCCGGTCATCAGTCACGCCCCCATTTACGCCAAAATTGTGCGCGATAAATATATTCTGCGCCAATTGATCGCTGCCGGCAGCGAGATTTCGGCCTCGGCCTTTGCCTCTACGGGCGAAACCACCAATCTCTTAGACCATGCCGAGCAGCGCATTTTTCGCCTGGCCCAAATGCAGGAGTCGCGCGATTTTGTGCCCTTAGTCAATGTCCTGCATGAAGTTTATGCCCAACTTAACGCCAGTAAGCTTCCTGGCGGCAATATTAACGGCGTCCCCTCTGGCTACTACCAGCTAGATAGGCTCACCCATGGTTTTCAAAAGGGTGACCTGATTATCCTAGCCGCGCGTCCCTCCGTGGGCAAGACCGCCCTCAGTCTCAACTTCTCGGTGCATGCGGCGGTGAGATCAAAGATTCCGGTAGCCTTTTTCAGCCTAGAGATGCCCAAGGAGCAACTAACCATGCGCATGCTATGCGCAGAAAGCCTGGTGCGCATTGAGGCCGTGCGTAATGGCACCTTAGGCGACAAGGACTGGGACCGCATCGCGCAGGGCATTCACGACCTGTCTGAAGCCAAAATTTACATTGACGATACCCCCTCCCTTTCCGTCATGGAAATGCGCAGCAAGGCGAGGCGGCTTAAAATGGAGCATGACATCGGGCTCATTGTGGTTGATTACTTGCAGCTCTTACGTTTTCCCCAAAGGTCAGAGAATCGCCAGCAAGAGGTAGCAGAGATTACGCGCACCCTTAAGGCGCTAGCGCGCGAACTAGAAGTGCCCCTCATTGCCTTAGCCCAAATCACGCGTGCCTCAGAGCAGCGCACTGATAAAACACCTAATCTCTCTGATCTACGTGAATCAGGCGAAATTGAACAGGCAGCCGACTTGGTGATGTTCCTCTATCGTGAAGATTATCAAAGTGCAGGTGCTGCGCCCACCGACAGCGCAGGCCCGATCGAGGTGTTGCTGCGTAAGCACCGTAACGGCCCTACGGGAAATGTAACCCTCGTCTTTCGTAAAGACTATGGCCGTTTTGAAAATGCAGCACTTAACACTTAAGGCAGTTTTTTCGTTTGACTTTTGCGTTCTGATGCTGTAGCATGAGACAGTATCATCATTGGCCCCATAGTGAAGCGGTTAACACACAAGCCTTTCACGCTTGCGACGCGGGTTCGAATCCCGCTGGGGTCACCACTTGGAGCTGTGGTGTAGCGGTAAACATGCCGGCCTGTCACGCCGGAGACCGCGGGTTCGATTCCCGTCAGCTCCGCCATTGTAAATTGACAAAGAACTCGCCCTTCTGGGGGCGGGTTCTTTTTTAGTACGGTATTAATAAAGCAGATGTAGCGTCGCCAGTTTTTGCATGCAGTAGCGAAGCAGCCAAAAAAGTTTACCTCCCTGCAGGAACTAGGGTGAAAGTTGCGAATTATCATACTACGCCATAAATAGAGCGGCTTCTATTCGGTGTAGATGTGAAGTGAAGCCACGAGGAGGACAGCAAGATGGAGAGAAAAATTCCGTCCTTTCGTGCCCTAGACGCCTTGCAGGAGGGTATTGAGACCGTTGCGCTATGGTTAATCTACCCACTCATCGCCGTCATGGTCGCCGAAATCATCGCGAGATATGCTTTCGCGAATCCACTGCCCTGGGTGAGAGATGTGTCAACTTGGTTGTTCGCGGTGCCCTTCATGCTAGTCGTAGCCTTCTACTACAAAAAGAACATGCACATCTCCGCCGAAGACCTAGCCCACACCTTCGGCTTGACAGATACCCAGCGGGCCGCGATCAACCTAGCCCATAATCTAATCCTGCTGTCGCTGGCAGGCTTTCTCTTCTGGCCTTCAGTGCAGGCCGTAACGAGATCAATCAATATGCACGAGCTTTCCATTATGACCACGTGGCGCCCCGTGCTCTGGCCTTTTCGCGCCGTTATACCCATAACGCTGCTGCTACTAGGCTTGCAGGGCCTACGCGGGATAATTGAGTCGCTCTCGGCCCTGCTCCAAGGAGAAAAAGCATGAACCCATCTTTACTTACAGCTGTGATGTTCTTCGCCCTGCTCATCGGTATTGGGTCGGGCATGCCCGTGGCTTCCGTACTGGCCGGGCTTGGCCTTTTTACCGGGCTTGGAGTATGGGGCATGCGTTCTATTCCTATTCTGTTATCAGCTATCTTCGGCGTTATGAACAGCGATGTGCTAATCGCCCTGCCGCTCTTTGTTTTCATGGGGTGCATGATGGAGGCCTCAGGGGTGGCCGACAAGCTATTTATGAACTTGCGCATCTTACTTGGCTCCATGCGCGGAGGGCTAGGCATTGTGGCCATTGTACTTGCCACCGTATTAGCGGCGACCACCGGCATTATCGGCGCCTCCATCGTCATGATGGCCGCCCTAGCGCTACCCAGCATGCTTAAGGCTGGGTACAACAAGCCGCTGGCGGCGGGCATTATCTGCGCGGGCGGTAGCCTAGGCATACTAATTCCGCCCAGCAATATGCTTATAATTTATGGGCTGTCGGCCGGAGTCTCTATCGTCTCGCTTTTTGCCGCTGCAGTCGTGCCCGGGTTGCTGCTATCCTTTTTCTACATTGTTTATGTCGCCGTCCGGTGTTATCGTAACCCAGAACTGGGGCCATCGTTGCCACTTGAAGAGAGGCGCGCAATCAAATGGGGTCCTTTTCTTTTGGATTTACTGACTTCCCTGCTGCCGCCTTTGTTTCTCATCGTGGCGGTACTTGGGACGATCTTTCGTGGCGTAGCCGCCCCAGTCGAAGCTGCAGCGGCAGGCGCCTTTGGTGCCACGCTACTGACCGTTTTTGGGCGCAAACTAACTTTTGACATCATGAAGAAGGCCGCCAAGCACACACTCGAAATTTCGTCCAGTATTCTGTGGCTAGTTGTGGGCGCTAGTATGTTTACCGCTATCTTTCTCACGCTTGGCGGTGGAAATGTAGTAAGAGATCTGATGCTCAGCATTTCTGGCGGTAGCCCTGCCGTAGTGATTGCCATCATGATGCTCATTCTGTTTGTGCTGGGCAAGCTCATTTGCTGGGTCGGCATCTTGCTTATCGCTGTCCCCATCTTTACGCCCATTGCCGCCTCGCTAGGCTTTGACCCGCTCTGGTTCGCCCTGCTCGTGTGCGTCAACTTGCAGATGTCGCTCTTAACCCCGCCTTTTGCCTATTCCATATTCTATCTCAAACAGGCAGCCCCGCCGGAGGTCACCCTAGGCGATATGTATCGCGGTGTTTGGCCCTTTATCGCCTTGCAGGCCTTGGGGCTACTCCTAATTATAATCTTCCCCGACCTAGTGTTGTGGCTGCCTCGTCTACTCTTTCAGCGCTGACGACGCCTCTGTTGTCGGAACAAACCAAGGAATGGAGGTTGTAAATTGAAAAAAGGTCTTTCTCTTCTCTCGATCGTACTCATCCTGGTGGCCTTCGTGCTGGGCTTCGCCCTGCGCCCGCTGGTGGCGCCTACCGCAGCGGGGCCAGAGGGTGCTGCAGGAGAAACCTTCCAGTGGACTCTGCAGATGCATGGTACCTCAGCTCACCCTGTGTTCCCCCTCTACCAGCAGTGGGCCGCCGACATTAAAGAAATGTCGGGTGGGCGCCTGCAAATCACCATCCATCCCGTGGGGACAGTAGTACCGCTGCTGGAATCCTTAGGGGCTGTCACTCAAGGCACTCTTGATGGGGCCATAATGTGGGGGCCGTTCTGGCGCGGGCAAGACCCGGTGCTGCCCCTCTCCTGTGGCCAAACCGCGGGGCTTACATCCGCCGAGATGCAGACTTGGCTGCACAACTACGGGGGACTAGAGCTGATTCAGGAGGCCTACGGGCGCCACAATATCCACTGGTTGCCTGCCATTCCTATTCCATCAGAGATTTTTCTTTGGGCACATCGGCCCGTGCGCACTGTCGCCGACCTGCGCGGACTCAAACTCAGGGCAGCAGGCTACTCCTTAGACGTCTTTACCGCCCTTGGTGCAGCGGCCACTTTCATGCCGGGCGGCGAGACTCCCCCTGCCCTCATGAAGAAAACCATTGATGCGGGCGAATTTGGCTCCCTCGTACAAGACATGGCCATGGGCTTCCACGAGGCTGCCAGGTATGCCATGGTTGGCCCTCGCGCGCCGGTAATTAACGATGATCTTTTGATTAATGCCGACCGCTGGAAAGAACTTCCTCCGGACCTGCAAAACATAGTTAAAACCTCAACTCTGCGCCATGCTTCGACGGGATACGGACACTTGCTTCGCCTAGACCAAGAAGCAATGCAAAGGGCTAATCAGCATGGTACGGTCTTCGTAAGCGTTAGCGACGAGCTGGCACTAGCATTTCGCAGCACTCTCGATGGCATCCTAGATGGAGAAGCAGCTGGAAATGCAAACCTAGCGAAGATATGGCAGGCACAACTTGCCTTCCGCACTGACTTCCGCACGTTCAAAGGCACCCTATTCGCTTGGGAATAGCTCTGCTATTCGCTTGGGAATAGCTCTGCTATTCGCTTGGGAATAGCTCTGCTATTCGCTTGGGAATAGCTCTGCTATTCGCTTGGGAATAGCTCTGCTAGAACCACAGATTGACGCACACCGGTCCCCCCGCTATAATTAGCTTGTGCCGATGTAGCTCAGTGGTAGAGCAGCTGATTCGTAATCAGCAGGCCAGGGGTTCAAATCCCCTCATCGGCTCCAGTGTTATCAAGGCTCTTGGGGTTTTCCCAAGAGCTCTTTTGTTCGGAAGGTGCCCAAAAGGTGCCGAAAGGTGCCGAGCCAACAAAAGAGCACCTTACGGTGCTCGGTGAGTAGTAGCGATGTGATCAAGTTTGGTGGCGATCTCCCGCTTTTTCTGCGGTAACACATGACTGTAGATTTGGGTTGTGCGGATGTCGGCATGACCCAGCCGCTCGGAGACTTCCGGCAGGGTTACGCCCTGCTCCAATAGTAATGTCGCGTGTGTGTGTCGCAAATCATGGAACCGCACAATCGGCAAACCTATGCGCTTTAGAAACGCGGGGAACCACCCAGTGATGGTGTCTGGGTGCATAGGGTCCAGGGATTCGTCAAAGTCAGAACTCATAGGTACGACTACCTAGAACCCCATATACCGCAAGGAGTTTTCCGGCCTTCGACTACATGTGCGCAGCGCCTGTGCAATGTTTTTTACATTGTGAAGTCGA
>JAGXTJ010000029.1 GCA_018333655.1 Bacillota bacterium
AGATTTTTCGCGAAGTAGGCCGCTGCTTTTTTTAGGATTTCTACTTCCTCCCTGAGCTCTCTGTTTTCTCGCTCAAACTTCCTCATAATCGCTTCTTCCGGAGTGAGTACAACGTTACCGCTACCAGGGAAAGGATTCGCTCTCTTCTCTACTTGCTTGATCCAATCTCTGAGTGAGGTAACCGATACGCCAAGGTCTTTAGCAATAGCGGGTATAGATTCGTGGCCCTGGTTGACTCTGTAAACGGCCTGTTGCTTGTATTCTGCGTTGTAGTGTTTCTTCTTCATTTATTTCTCCCCTTCTGATACAAGCATAGCACGGATTCTGGTTGTCCAGCAAAAGGGGTATAGGGCATACCCGATCCAGAACCGTGGGTATCCCCAGCTTGCGGACTCCGCCATCGGGTTTGGGTATTTCCTTGCGTCGCACCGGACTCGGCTTGTAGCGGCCTTCCCGGATGCTCTGCAGAAGTTCCTCCCGATGTCCCTTAATCCACGTAGCCGCAGCTTCAACGGTCATGCCGTCGATGCCAGGCGCTCCGTGGTTACGCTTGACCTGCTTGTAGGCTCGGTTCAGGTTGTCCCGTTCCAAGATATGCTCCAGCAGGTCACTTGCACCGCCTCTTTCTGTGCTTTCCTGAGCGCTGATGCTCCACGCTCCTGCATACTCTTGGCGTTCCACGCTATCCCTTTGCAGGCAGCCCTTGCGGTTTTCTGCTTTCAATACATCAGCCTCCTTCCGGCTCTTATTCAAGGCTTACGATTGTTCGGCCCTTCCCGGAGGATTCCGGTATTATGGCCTCGGCTGACTTCTCACGGCAAGCTTTACGCCGCGTTTCGGCTTGTCCTACTCCACGTCCGTGAGATCTCCCCGGGTAAGAACGATAACCTTCATCCCATCTAACCACCGCATCTACCAGCAAGGGTTCGGGTAGCATTGGACTTCGTTTTGTGTGGCAAACTCGTCCGCCCTGTGCCGGCCTCTATATGCGGTTTCTGTTCGTCGGTCCGGGACTTTGCCTCCGGCTTCCTTCAGATTCCACCTCGCGGTGAACACCCTTGCCTTCGACTAACGCTTCCTGCTACCGAGCGCGTAGTGGACTTGCACCACCAAGTTATCGCCCATGCCGGGCACACCATGCAAAAGCCCTGCAAGTTACTGCAGGGCTTAGTTAGTATGTGGTGCGCCATTAGGGTTTCGAAAACCGGTCTAGTAGGGTCGGTTTTTGTGTTTTTCACTAACAACTTTGCTCGCTTCCGCGACTCTATCTCGGAGCACGTACCCCAAGGTATTCCATCAAAGCCGCTTGAAGGACTTTGGAGAAATTCACACCCTGTGACTCGGCCAACTCTTTTAACCATGCAGGTATGGTCAAATTTGTTTTGACTGCTCTGTTGTCTAATTCATTTCTCACCAGCTCAGGAAAAACCGACACAGAAGCCACAATACACCCTTCTCCCGTATCGGCATCAATCTGAGGGCGCCTTGAGGGAACAGGGATTTCGTCCCCATCCTTCTCCATCCCATAAATGTGAAGCCCCAATGCCTCTGCAGCGTTTTGTTGGGCTTGCTCAAAATCACTCCCTAAACTTACGCACCCCGGTAGATCGGGGAAATACACACCATATCCTTCTGGTGCGGGCTCAAACACTGCAAGATATGTCAATTTCCGCATCTATTTCAAACCCCTTTCTATGGTACTGCAGGCCATCATTTTAACCCCGCCTGCTTAAGGACGCTATTCAATGTACCCGGAGGGATATCGCCAGAGTGGTTTGGGACGGTAACCTTCCCTTTTTTCATCGGGTGCTTTAACTGTATGTGAGAGCCTCGAGTTCTGCTCTCGACTTCGCGCCACCCGTCCTGATGCAAAAGCTTTAGCACTTCTCGAACCTTCATTCGTGTCCCTCCTGACACCTCAATTATACGCCTGAATTATGCGCACGTCAACAGTCTTAGGGTCTCACTTTCATCGGTCTGAGATACTGTCGCCCCGCAAGCGGAATGAGAAAATCTCACCCTAAAATGCCGCTACTTCGCTGTCCGCAGCAGCATGTTCTTCGTTAGTAACTGACCTCCCTTCGACCGTCAGCGCGATGTCGTTGATCTGTTTTTGGCTAATTCCACAATATGCAATTCTGGGAGGCGACGTAGGTTTCGGCCGTCACTTTCGCGGACGCCATTGCAGGTGATTTTGCCGCCGTTGCCCTCACAACATAGGGCGTTTAAGCGAGCTAGCTTACAAAGCTAGGCGACCGTCCACCATCATTACCTGCCGTCCACATTGTTGCGCAAGTTCTAAATTGTGGGTCACTAAAAGGAGCGATCTGCCTGCCTGCACCAAGCTCAGCAGGAGTCGGAAGACCTCCTGTCCGGCTTGCGAGTCTAAGGAGCCAGTCGGTTCGTCAGCCAAAATTACCTGAGGGTCATTGAGGAGCGCTCTGGCAATGGCGACTCTTTGGCGTTGCCCGCCAGATAGATTGCGCACCTTTACATGGGCTTTACTATCTAGCTCTACGTTCGCCAGGGCTTCGTGTGCTCTCCGCCTACGCTCGTGACGACCCGGGCGCTCGGGCGCATACAGTAAGGGAATTTCGGCATTCTCTAGTGCCGTGTAATCTTCGATTAGTGCGAAATCCTGCACTATATACCCGAAAAACTTGCTCCGCAGCGCTCCGAGCTTGTCGCTCGTAAAAGACTTGGTATTACATCCTTGAATAAACACATCGCCCAAAGTGGGCGACACAATAAGCCCAAGCATGTTGATCAGGGTGGTCTTGCCACAGCCTGAAGGGCCGGTGATCGCAACGCTCTCTCCGCCACCAATCTCTAGCGACACACCCCTTACCGCTTGGGTTACTTGTCCTTTTCGACCATATTCCTTGTGGACGGAGACGCAGCTGACTAAGGTCACTGATCGTCACTCCTTAAGTGCAAAACTACATCAGTAGAGCGCAATTTCAATAGGGGGAGACTGGCTAAGAGTGCTACTACGCACACAACCAGAGGCAGAACCCTAATTAACCCGGTGTAGAGAGGAATTCTAAAGAGGGGGAAAACATACGCCGAAACGATAATGACGGGCAGGCTGACAAGCAAGAGCAAGTAAATTACTACCCTGCTATACAAGTGCGACATTTTAGCCCCCGAAAGAAGATGAATGGCGTACTCAGCCATGCGGCTGTCCAAAAGCTGTAGCGTGTTTGTCACGATGCCTACGGCAACAAAGGCTAGAGTTATGCCAAAGAACACTAGAAAATACAGGATGCCGTAAAAGTTGCCCGCATGGTGATGGGCGGCATAAGTCCCTAGATCTAAAGGATTTAGCGCCATACCGCTTTCGTCTAGCATACGCGTAACAAATGTGCGAAGCTCCGACCCTGTTGGATCGATCAGGCAAGTGTTCTTGGCAATCTCCACCCAGTATTCAAAATCGTAAAAGAAGTAGCCCATCATCTCCTCCGCCTCTGCAAGTATGAGCACCGACGAGTCTAGGCTCTTGAGCGCTCCTCGCGCAATAAAACTGCTGCTAGGTGGTAGCCGGTCGCTGACTCTTAGGGGGGTCGTGCTTCGCCCAAATCGTACAGGGCTGCCTATTTCTAGGGCATTGACATTGTGCCCAATGAGCACGAGGGGCTGCGTTGCTTCTCTAGTGGCACTGCCGAGCTGAAAGAACTCGCCAAACTGTCCCATGCCAACTACGAAATTTAAATTGGGGTGCTCCCGCAGCGCGATATTCTCAATATACGAGTAGCCACGGCGATCCTCGTCAAGAACTTCCACCAACAGCGCCGCAGCATCCCTCGAGAATCGCCACTGCTGCACAGCGCCTATTGAGGGGGAGAAGAAAACCACCTCGTGGTCTGAAACCTGGTGGACGCGCCTTATGTAACGTATGGAGTCCGCCATAAAAGTAAGGGTGACGCTGACGAAAAAGATAGGCACCAGTAGTTGCACCACAAAGAAAAAATACACGATGGGATTTCGCCGAATGTCGCGCAGAGCGAATGCGAGCTGTGTCAGCATAGTCGCCCCTCTTTCGCGCCGCCACTTCTTTGCGACAAGAAGGTAACAACGAGCAGGAAGGCACTAACTGCGACGCTAGCAAGGAATGCAATTGGCACCCAGGCAGAGGTAAAACGGCCTAAAAAATCTCGAAAGACCATTGCGAAGATGGTCACACCCAGCAGCGACCCAAGGCACATACTGGGGAAAGTAGCCGCTAACAGCTTAGCCAGTAATGCCTTGGGGGTCGCACCAAATCGGCGATGGATGTGAAAGACTGCGCGATGGCGTGATAGAATGACGAAGTACGCGAAGAAGCAGTTAAAACCAATGAAAACTATCCCCGCTGTCATAAGGACAAGATACATGTCCCGCAAAAGTGACCCTGCGCCCTGTATAAAGGGCACCTCGTTATACGTGTACCCATATGAGGTCAGTAGTGTCAGTATCTCGCGCACTGCCGTCGAATTACGGCTAAAGTAGTAAGTCCCCTCGATGGTGGTAGTGCTCATAAAGTTATACACGAAGAATTGCGCAGGGGTGTACAATGGATGACCTTCACCAAACACGCCCCGTACTGGGATGACTCTACCATTGACAACCGTCGACCCCTGCAGAAGCATACGATACGTAGGAGAGTTGCGTCTGACTAGAGCTATGGCGTCAGGGGAATTAAACCCCTCTGCAGTGAAATATGCGCCCTGAGCAAGGGGTTCTGAGGCGAAAAAACCTGTGGGGTCCTGCAGTCCTATTCCGTAATCGTTGTCCACGTAAACAAGCGTTGTGCCCTCTTTCTGCAAAAGGCCGGCAATTTGACTGACAATGTTCGCGAGTTCCTCTCCCCTCACTCCACCCAATTGGCGTGGCCTCACCCTAAAGATGACGCTTTCTGCTGGAAGCCCAAACGGTACGGCGAGAGCGCGGTCTAATTGAATAACTATGTAACTGACGAACACTGCCATGGCACACGAGAGAAACACGCTGATTAGAACAAATACTCCACCCTGTTTAATCCGCATCATCATCCTCCAGTCGGGTTAGCTACCTGTCACGCCCTGTACTAATAGTAGAGCAGAAAAGCAGTAGAGAAGGACCCTAATGGTGTCTCACCATCAGATTAAGATCAAGCGTCCCGCGTGTTGCGCGACCCCCTTGTCTCTGTTTGGGGGAGTATGCTTGCTTCTCTGATATTCTTAAGCCCGAGCAACTGCATGGTCAGGCGCTCGGCGCCGATGGCAAACCCACCGTGAGGAGGCATACCATAGCGAAACACCTGCAGGTAGAATTCGTATTGCTCAGGGCGTAGTCCGCGCCCTGTCATGCTAGCTAGGAGCGGTGCCAGAGAGTGTTGCCGCAAGCCACCGGTGGTTACCTCTTGTCCTCTGAAGATCAGATCGAAAGATTCAGTGAGAGTGTCATCGTGATGCCCCGGCAGAGCGTAGAAGGGCCGGATGGAACGAGGGTAGCTGTGTAAGAATACGGCGGCGACGCCATACTCGCGCTCGGCCCACTGCGAGATGAGTCTTTCTCCCTCTGGGTCGATGTTCTCGTCAGCGGGGATGGCCTTGCCATAGGTTTTCTCTAGAATGGACAGCGCTTCCCTTAGGGCGAGCCTGGGAATCGGCGGAATCTCAGGTGGGCACTTAATGGCCCCGCCAAACTCATGGCAAAGTAACGACAACAGTGACTTGATAAAGGATTCCTCTAGGTCCATAAGTTCGTTCACATCGCCTACAAAACCCATCTCAATGTCAAGGCTAATGTACTCATTTAAATGACGGGAGGTTCTGTGTTCTTCTGCCCTAAACACCGGCCCCACTTCAAAGACGCGTTCAAAACCTGAACCGACCAGCATCTGTTTAAAGAATTGCGGACTTTGGGCAAGGTAGGCGACTTCGCCGAAGTAGTCGACACTAAACAGCTCGGCACCACCTTCCGTACCGGTGGCCACAATCTTCGGGGTGCTGACGCGGGTGAAACCCTGATGCGCGAAAAACTGTTCAAAGTGCATAACTACCTGCTGCTGCACTCGAAAAACCTGCTGGAAAGAAGGGTGCCGCAGGCAGAGTGGGCGAAAACGGTCGATGAGGCCTAAGCCGACCTCAAGCGCAGGCTTGTTTATAGGGAATGGCAAGTTGTCTGCCGGATTTAGCACAGATAAATCTTCCACCTGTAATTCAACAGGGAAAGCGCGGGAGCGCGAAGGAACGACAAGTCCGCGCACCTCCACCACGCTCTCTAGAGACGGCAAAGCGCCCGCCACGCTACCTGAGAGCACGGCTTGCGCCTCGCCGCTCCGATCAGCTAGAACTAGGAAGGATAGCTCCGCGCCTACGGCGCGCGTGCGGCGCACCCAACCCTTAAGGACGACCAATTCTCCAGCGTGAAGTGAGAGCTTAGCGGCAAGAACTCTTTTGTACATTAACAAGCACCTCCAAGATAAAATAATCCCCCCTCGCTAGGGACGAGAGGGGATTGCCCGTGGTGCCACCCTGATTGGCATCGGTAACGATGCCCACTTGTATCTGTAACGGGACAACCCGCCCTGTTTGACAGGGGACTCAGCGGTTGTCTCTACTCGCTTAGCTACACATCGGCTTCCACCTAGTCCGATTCTCTGGCGTGCAGTTTACGAGCCTCTTCCGCGTCGCAGTCTTTGGTACATATTACCTCGCAAGCCGCCTAGCGTCAAGTTTTTTTGTGCTATGTTTTCGAGAACCACAAACCAAGACATTTTACCGCGGGCGTTTATGCCCTTAGCTTCAGTTGTAGGCAAAAACCCTGCAATTTCTTGCAGGGTTTGGTTTACATAGTGGTGCGCCATCAGGGATTCGAACCCCGGACCCACTGATTAAGAGTCAGATGCTCTGCCAGCTGAGCTAATGGCGCAAGATGGTGGCGGCGGCTGGACTTGAACCAGCGACCTGACGGGTATGAACCGACTGCTCTAGCCAGCTGAGCCACGCCGCCAAACGACAAAATCTATTTTAATATAAATCCGCGGAGAAAGCAACCGGAAATTTGCGGTTTACTTGCCGCTAGATTTCTTGTACGACGTGCCGCGACCGCCACGCTTGGCATCGGTGTGCTTGCGCAAATCAGTGAGACGTTCCTCGCTGTCCTTAAGGAAGCGGTTCATGCGCTCTTCAAACGAAATAGAAGGTCGGCGTTTCGCTTGACGGATAGAAAGACCGATTTTGCCCTTGCTGTCGATATTGATGATCTTAACGACTACCTTCTCTTTTAACTTAAGGTGCTCGTTAATGTCCTTGACATAGGCGTCGGCCACTTCAGAAATATGGACAAGGCCAGTCTCTCCCGTCTCCAGTTCAACAAAAGCACCAAAACTCGTAATACCGGTTACGATGCCACTCAATATGGTGCCTACTTCCAATGCCATGCGAAACGTATTCCTCCTAAATATTTATGGTCTATCTCTGCAATTATACGCAAAAATAAGGGGCGTTGTCAATAAAACGCCGCGGGACCGCAGGGATTCGTCAAAGTCAGAACTCATAGGTACGACTACCTAGAACCCCATATACCGCAAGGAGTTTTCCGGCCTTCGACTACATGTGCGCAGCGCCTGTGCAATGTTTTTTACATTGTGAAGTCGA
>JAGXTJ010000030.1 GCA_018333655.1 Bacillota bacterium
TCATATGCTTGATGTACTCCAAAGACAACATAATATTCACCGGAAAGTTAGGCTTCCCGGTCGTCCCATATAAAGACGCAAAAGGTTCTTCGTCTATTTTGCAGAAGACCTGCTCGTAGAAGATCGGTGCCCAAGACTTATAGAGTTTTTCACGAATCCTAGGGTTCATCCACTGAATGCTCTCAAACAGGGACTGTTGGGCATGATTGTCGTTAGCTCTAAACAAGGATATCCCACCTTTTTATGCTATATTAAAACGCAACATCTGCAAATGTCTTTTTGAACCATTTTTCTTGTATAGTTAGAGAGACATCGCGATCTAGAAGCGCTTCTCAGAGAAGGGCTTGAAGGGAACAGACTGGGCGAGTCTTGTTATGTGAATAGGAGGTCCGCACACGATGCAATTAGCCGAAAACCGTAAGTCTCTCACTCGATTAGGAGGGAAAGCCATACAATGAGATTGTCACCTTAATTGTCTGAAAGCTTAGCGACTGTAACAACCGCTCACTGCCCTACCATAATGGCAGCGGCTTTAGTACAACGGTTTCTGTGCCGGTGGGTAACATTGCAAAAAGGCATGCGCTTCCCCACGCAATCAATAATCATGGTTGTGCAGCAGGATATGACATTATCTTAACAAATTTTTTCTTGACATCCAATTGGGGGGAGATAATAGACACAGATGGCAGTTGTTGTCACGATGATAGCTGTGCGGAGCTGTTCGAGACTATCGACACAGGTGCCACTCTGATATTACTCGCCTCTGAATCGGGCACACAGGCATCTCTCTTTCTTCCCCCTCGCAAGGCACAGACGACCTGCCGTAAGATCATACAAGGGGCTATTACTGCTTGGACATCGCAAAGGAGGTGAGAGCGAATGTAGTTCACTGACAGCGCAACCGTATGCGGCTTAACACTCAACACGTCCGGGCAAGCCACAGATGTAAGACTCCCGTCGTCAGGTTTCCGAATGGTCCGCCAAAACCGTATTGAAAGCGGCAGTTCAGCTTCGCCGCCATCAGCGATGGTAGCGGAGCACACATCGACTAAAGCAGTGTATAGGGCTACTATGAATGAAAGGAAGTGTGCAATCATGTCAGCTGAAAAATGCAGGTGGCAGAAGCACCCAATGCGAGGCTCAAAAATACACATGATGATTGCTTGCATATTATTGATGTGCATAGCGATTCCCAGTGCAGCGTTTGCGCGACAGGTTTTTAGCCCATTTGACCATACAATATCAGGGTTGAGGGACCAGTAGCAATTTCGCGGCATGTGGGACCAGCAGGGCGTTAATTGGTTCCGAGCGAACCAATGGCCAGCGGTAAGCCCCAACGGATGGCGTCTATGGTGGGAGTCAGAAACTCGTTCGCCATCACCATCTACACAACCTATGGTCGGGTCAGGCACAGCATTTTATCACAGCGTAGTAGGCAACTCCATTGTATCGAGTAGTTTTCCTCATCATCGGATCGAGGCTGCTGCTGATGAGATTTCTCACCAAACGAGAAGGCCAGACTTGTTAGTACCATATCAGTTCGCTACTGCCATAGTGCTAATGAATCCCGGCAACATCACTAGCCTAACCGCAACTTTTGAATCTGAGGTGACTGATTGGTGGGCAGTGATCCCTGGCGGAGCTCCACCAACAATTATTGACTTCCTTGGACAGAGACTGCTCCCTGCCACACATCGGTGGATACGCTAGGTTTCCGTTTCTCGCATAACTTTTTGGTCAAACATAAACAATGCAACGTCAGGAGGAGTGATGATTGTGGCAAAAGAGCTTTGGAACCGTCGATCTATTAGAGTTGCCTTTGTTGTAACGGCACTAGTTTTTGTAGTTACTGCTACGGCAATCGCGGTTGCACCCCCAAACATTACCGTGACATTGGGTGGTCCTGAATTTGAGCGTGTCGATCAGAGGCAGCAGCATCGTGACGAAAACCGAGGACGATTGCGGAGCATGGCTAGGTTGAACCCGTCAAGGTCCGCAAATGCTCTTGTGGTATTGAACAACCTGTACCTCTTAGACGACGTGGCGATTACTTTTCAGAAGAACAATCTCCACGTGTTTTATCTAAAAGCCGTGGCGAAAGTCCCAGGAGTCGAAAGCATCCAGGCAGTTGGATCACCGATTGAAGGATACAGCTACCAGATGAGACCGACGGAACTTTCATTCACGATTGGAGGGTATGATACCGGAGGGGAGTACTTCAACCAACCCCTAGCGCCAGTGCAGTGGAATAAAATTGGAAGCGACATAGAACGTAGCGTAAGTCTTCACATGGAAGCGAAGAGAGCCCACATAGAAGAAGTGCGCAAGCGTTTGTCGGACCCAGAAGAAGTTCATAGACTTAAGGAGATAGGACGGTATGAGGGCTTTCGCTTTACGTTAGCTGATACGGAAACAAGACTTGAACAATTACAGCTAATCTTCCCTGCCGGACGACCAACCTCCAATCTATGGGTATACGGAGTTGGCCTGACCGGGCAGACTGACGTTCTGTACGACTTGGCACGTCATTCGAAAGTAGATTTGGTAGAATTGGTACCTAGCCTGCGCAAGGGGCAGCACGTGGACTTCGTTCCACCTCGCCCTACTCGTCGAGCAAGGTAATGTTTTAGGTTAGAGAAAACGGCAATAGCCAAGGGCGGATGTGCGTGCCCTTTACATGGACAGCCGCCCTTTTTTTTTGAGTCGTAGCGCATAAATAGGAGGTCCGTACACGATGCAATTTGCCGAAAACCGTAAGTCTCTCATTTGGCGCGAGGTTGCCACTATATTGGTCGCGACCATTGCTTTAAGCGCCATGCATTTTGTAGTCTGGGAACAAACATATGCTGGGTTTGTAGTGGGGTATGGCATTTTCTTGCTTGCGGTTTTATCCGGGCAGATTCTATGCATGTATATCAGGCGTGGGGTAATCCATCTGGCCACGTATGCGCGGCATTCAAGGTGGGCGAATAGTGTATTCATCTTTGTGGCAGCCCTGATGTTCATTACGGGAGTGACGATGACCATTACGGTGCCTTTGGTTTTGGTTGGGGTAGTAATCGCGGCACTGACCCTTGTTGCCTTTGGTTTAGTGTACTTGCGGTGCAGTTTACGACAGGCCCTGTACGCCGTCTACATAGGTGCGATTGTGCCGCAATGGAGCTTCTACTTCGGGGTCTCAGCCCTCCTGGTGGCGGGGTTCATGACAGGGATTATAGACATTGACAACTATACCGCCAGCGCCTTCGGCAATGCCTTGGCGGAGGTAATCATTTATTCTTCACCGGCATACCTGTATGTGCGTATGATTACAGATGTTGGAGAGGGCTCGTCTTTTTTTAGCCGCGCTAGGTCGAACTGTACTTAGCCCCGGCGCTATCATAAGAAATCCATTCTCCGACAGGATTACCCCGCTCAAAATATCCCGAACGCTTTATAGTGCCATCTAGGCGGTACCATTCCCAGTAACCATCAGGGTTGCCGTCGATCATTTTGCCCTTAGACCACATAGTCTTGCCATTCGCATGGTACTTGATAGTATAGCCGTCAACTACTGCGATTTTCTTTTCCTTGACTCCGTTGGGATGAACCAAGTCACATTTTTCATCACTCACCGAGTGTGCACCTCCTTATCTACCAGCAGCTTAATTATACCTCTTGCAATCCACAAATATAGCAAGCTGGCGCGCGACAAAAGGGGACTGGTCCTTACTGCTCTATCGTGCGCGCTCCCCTTGCGGCTGCACAGGAACCCGCAGCTTGTGTTACAATGAAAGAGGAACTTTAGATAAGTGGAGGTTGAAACATGCAGAAGAAGTTGTTTAGATGCGGAGTGTGTGGCTACGTGGGCGAGGGAGAAGCTGCTCCTGCCAAGTGTCCCAAATGTGGCGCCCCTACAGAGAAGTTCGAGGAACTTAGCACTGAGGCTGCCGACAAGATCTACCGCTCAGACCTCACGAACTCGCTACATATGGAACTTATATCGTTGGCAGAACAGATGATAACTGTCTGCGAAGACGGTATCGAGGACGACCTTGACCCTAACTGCGTCGCCGCTTTCAAAAGGGCCCTTAACGAAGCATGGACTATTAAGCAAATATGCAAGGCTGAGATGGCCGGACATATGAGCAGAGGTAAGTGGTAAAAACTCTTAAGTCCGAAAAATGAGGTGTCGCCATTACTGGCGACACCTCATTTGCCTGCAACTACTGCCGCCAAAAAACTGTCGATACCCTGGCTATAATCCTTAAAGCTTACTTCGCACTCGATGTCGGGCACTAAAGACTGCTGGGCATCGTCCTCGATGAGCTCATAGTACTTAGTAGAGTAGCGTATCAGCAAACCTGAGCTCTCAAGCTCAAGATATTGCACTTCACCGAAATGGTTGGGTTTGGCCCCCGTAGGTTCACCTACAAATAGGGCCTTCGTATTAAACTTGAGGTAGTAGGCATTGAGTGCGGCCGAGGAAAAAGTATCTCTTCCCACTAGCACAAAGAGCTTACCCCTCTGGTTAAGGCTCTCTTCACGGCAGAGCCACGCCAAAAAGGGCCGAAATAGCTCTGAGTTCCCACCTCTATTGTGGCGAAGGTCGATAACTATTTTTCTAATCCCTTTATTGGCCGACAGTTCGGCCCTGAGACTCTCAGCGAAACCGCCAACCGCTATGTCTTCCATATTTTTGCACTTACTATAATTTATATAGAGAAGGCCATTGTCAAAGCTGCTCCAATAGTATTTGTCTCTGTGTTGCCTGTAGAGCGGCATATTATGGCTTGGGTCTGGCAGCGCTTGGTAGTCATCGTATGGCAGAGTCTTTATAGTGCGCTCAAAGATTTTACCCTGCTTACTAGCTACGGTTACCACGGTCTCTTCCGGGCTTGTAATGAGCCCCACTCCGTACAGTATGTCGGCACAAATTACGAAGCTCGGTAGGGAGGACAGTACAAACTGCCTATTCTCATGAGGTATAATCTCAGACATCCTTGCCAGAATCGTCGCGGTCTCATGCCCGCCTATGCTCTCTATTCTAGAGTGTAGCAACTCTTTGTGGTCGCTATCAGTTGCGGTAATGTACAAACCCTCCGCAAACGGATAACAGTCAAAAGGGAGCCTGTAGTTTTGCGGTAACATAACAGCGGTATGTGCATCTTTGGCAGTTCCCACAATTCTGGCTATCTCCATGACAATGCTGTAGGTATCCATGTTTTCGGCATTGTTTTGCAGTTGATCTAACCGAGCATGAAACTCGGCCTCGTTCTTAGCAGAGAAGAAGTCAGGATGAAGCCTGGGGAGTTCCTTCCTGACCTGCTCAAGGTCGCTGTGCCAATTGATCCGACTCATGTGTTGATCCGCCCCTAATCTACGAGCAGCCTGTGGTGCTGCCGCAATCGAGACAGACCTTGCAAGTGCCATTGGTGACCATGCGAAAACTAGAACAATTAGAGCAAGTGGAGTGATAGAGCTTCTCTCCGTTAGCCGTAGCGTCCTTAATGATATCCTCTATGGTCAGCTGCCTCTCCGTGGCCATGTGCGCAGTATTTTCGTGTGCTGACGCCTTAGGCGGCCCCACCACAAGCTCCTGGGAGCGCATAATCACGTCATTGGCCTCGGGCTTGACCTGCACGCGCGAGAAATCGCCTAGTTCAATATCTATAACCTTAGAAATTAGATCCGAAATCGAACTTGCGGCCTTAATATAGGGGTGGCGGGTTACAAAGCCATGTGGCTCGAACTTTTGGCCTCTGAGCATGCGGGCGATATCCTCTGCGGGAATGTGATACTGCAGCATTACCGAAATAGTCTTGGACAACGAGTTGAGAAAGCCTGTAATCAGGCTGCCTTCGCGATCGGTGGTCATGTAAATTTCAGATATTTTCCGCTTGGTGTCGCGATTGACAGTAATGTACAGCTTTACATCCTCGATTTGTGCGGCATGCGTGTGCCCCGCTCTAATGCCAGTGACTTTATCCCGACGTGAGCCTGGCAGTGGTGTCGCCAAGCGCTCTTTAGCCTCTCGCGCATAAGCCAGTAGAGCATCATAAGTTAGGGTCTCAAGATCGATCTTGTTGTCGCTGCTGTCTAGCTTGCTGTTAAGGGGCTGCACAAATTTCGAACCATCGCGATACAAGGCAATACCCTTCACTCCGGTCTGCCAGGCCAAGATATGCACCGCCTTGAAGTCGTCAGTAGTCGCATCATGCGGCAAATTGACGGTCTTAGAAATAGCCCCAGAGACCATGGGTGCGAGCGCTGCCACCATGAGCACGTGCCCAAAATGATGAATAAAACATGCGCCACTGCCATTAACACTGGCAGTATCAAATACGCTGTAATGCTCTTCCTTCAGATGCGGTGCCCCTTCGATCTTGCCGTCTGTCAACTTGCCGTTCTTTTCGCGCCCGATGTAGCCCAAAATGTCAGCAATTTGTTCGGCCGTGTAGCCAAGCTTCTTGAGGGCCACGCTGATTACCGGGTTAACAATGGTCATGAAACCGCCGCCAACCAGCTTTTTGTAGACGACATGGGAGAAGAAAGGCTCTATGGAGGTTGCGGCGCAGTCCATAGCAAAGGAGATCGTTCCAGTTGGGGCTATGACCGACACTTGCGCGTGGCGATAGCCGTGCTCTTCTCCTAGGCGCACTGCCTCGGCCCAGCACTCCTTTAAGCTCTGCGAAAGATCGTGCCAGCCCATTTTTTCAAGCACCTCATGGTCCACCCGATGGGGCATGTAGTGCAAATCCTCGTAGGGGTCGCTGCGCGAGCCTGCTACCCGGGCGTGGTTACGAATTACCCTGTTCATCGGCACTTTATTCAAATCATACTTGGCAAAAGGCCCTACCGCCTCTGCCATCAGGGCCGACACCCGGTAACTCTCGCCCGTGACTAGGCCCGTTAATGCTGCTGCTAGGGACCGGCTTTCGGGGGAGTCATAGGGTAGCCCTAGGGCCATGAGTAACGAGGCCAAGTTAGCCACACCTAGACCAGTCGCACGAAACATGTAGGTCTTGCGGGCGATGTCTTCGGTAGGGAATTGCCCCCACACTATGGAGGCCTCGAGTAGCAGTTGATTGAGCCCCACCATATGCCTAAAACCTGCTAAATCGAAGCTATCACTGTTCGGATCGTAAAAACGATAGAGGTTAAGCGACGAGAGGTTGCAACTAGTATCATCCAAAAAGGCGTATTCACCGCAGGGGTTAGTGGAGTTGAGGCGGTTGTGTGGTGCCCATAGGTCGCCATCCTCTCCCGCTGGGCAAGTGTGCCAGGCATTAAAAGTGTCGGCAAACTGGGGCGCGGGGTCGGCTGCCCGGAAGGCGGCGCCATTAAATAGATCCCACAAATGCCCGACAGAGACCTCCCGATTTACAGAAGGGTCCACCCTCCCCTTTAGGGTGACGGTTGCACCTGGCTCATGGGCCAGATGAAGCACTTTGTGCATAAACTCATCGGGAATGCGCACGGAGTTGTTAGAGTTTTGCCCAGACACAGTCTCGTATGCTTCGCCGTCAATATCCGCAGCGTAGCCCATCTTGGCTAAAGCCCTCACTTTTTCTTCTTCACGAACTTTCCAGGTTATAAAGCTCTCTAGCTCTGGGTGATCAATGTCGAGACACACCATTTTAGCTGCCCGCCGCGTTGTTCCACCAGACTTAATGCCCCCGGCATTGCGATCAAGCCCTTTGAGAAAGCTCATTAAGCCCGACGAAGCTCCCCCACCCGAGAGTTTCTCCCCCACCGCTCTGAGGGGCGAAAAATTAGTACCGGTGCCAGAGCCACCCTTAAAGAGTTTCGTTTCGGTGACATAGTGCTCGGTAATCGAGTGCTTGCCTAGCAAACTATCGGTAATAGATAGAATAAAGCAGGCAGAGGCCTGGGTGCGAGTATATGTGTCTGGCGAAGAAACGACCTTACTCTGCTTAGGGTCATAGTAAAACAAATCGTTCTGACCACCCTTGATGCCGTAACTGCGGGCGAGGCCAGTGTTAAACCACTGCGGCGAATTTGGAGCAAACATCTGGTTAAGTAGCCCGTAAGCTACCTCGTCATAGAAGATATCCCTCTGTTCCTGTGTCTTGATAAGTCCCTCTTCTTGTAACGCCGCTGCCCAGAAGTCCACCATGCGATGCACTAGCATCTTGAGCGAAGTCTCCTGCCCGGACTCATTACCTACCCCCGCCTTGCGGAAGTACTTCGAGGCAGTAATATCTACCGCGTTTTGGGAGTAGTGTACGGGGAAGTCAAGGCCCTTCATATCCGTCAGGACCTTGCCGCTCTTGTAATCCTTTAATAAAACATCCCGCTTCGACCACTCAAATAAATCATAAACCGTGAGGTCATCGCGGTCTGCCAGCTCTTTTGTATAGTAACGCTTAAATAAAGCCCCAAGCTTACTCATGAAGCACCCCCCCCCTTCGTGCGTTTCTCTTCTGCACTATATAGTAACACATGCCGAATAGGCCTACCACATATACCGGAGACATAGCCTGTACCGACTTCTTGCCTTTATGGCGCGAAGTCGGTACGGGCAAGCTAGCAGGGATTATCGCTACGTTCGCGAAAGAATGGTTGTGTGGGGCTAGCGGCTACCCTCACCTACAACCCCTACTCATAATAAGGAGGCGAAAAACATGCGCGAGCGCGTACTTCTTACCGGCAATCAGGCTATCGCCCGCGGCTTTTGGGAAGCCGGCGGCGTCGTTGCCTCTAGCTACCCTGGGTCGCCCACAGTGGAAATTATGGAGAGCCTGAAGGACTATGCAGATATACAGGCTCATTGGGCGATGAACGAAAAAATAGCCCTCGAGATCGCCATCGGGGGCAGTTTCGCTGGGGCTAGGTCACTGGTGTCCATGAAGCACGTCGGGGTAAACATCGCGGCCGACCCCTTCATGACCTTCACGCAAATCCGCACCAATGGTGGCTTTGTACTGGTGGTAGGCGACGACCCTGGGCTGTCGAGCTCCCAGAACGAGCAGGATAGCAGATTTTTTGCCCAGTTTGCCAACTGTGCCCTGCTTGAGCCCAGCAACGCACAAGAAGCAAAAGACTTTGTTGGCATAGGCCTTAAAATTAGTGAGCAGTACGGCATGCCCGTCATAATCAGGCTAACGAGCACCCTCTGCCACAGTCGCTCTGTGGTCGAGCTTAGCGAACGGACTGCACCCGTAACAACTAGCTTTATACCGGACCAAGCTAGGTACTGCATGCTGCCACCCTATGCTAACGCACAGCAATACTTCATGCAGGAGCGCGTGACTAAGCTAGCGGCAGAGGCTACCTCGCTTGAACTAGACAACTACGAGGACAGCGGTCGGCGCGAAGCGCTCCTAGTCACGAGCGGCTTGCCCTACCAGTACGTTAAAGAGCTTGGGGCCGGGCTCTCAGTCTACAAGCTGGGGCTGTGCTATCCATTGCCTATCGCTAGGTTAAAGGAATTAGCTGCCGAATATTCGCGCGTCATGGTTATCGAAGAACTGATGCCCTTTATCGAGGCACAATTACAAGCCGCAGGCCTTGTGGTAACCGGCAAAGAGCACTTTCCGTTTACTGGCGAGCTGACCACTGAGCGCATTAAGGAGGGCTTAGAAAAAGCGGGCCTCCTGCCGCAGTCTTTAAAGACAACGATAGATTCTCCCGCAGTGGTGCATCGCAGCCCTTTGCTCTGTGCCGGCTGTCCTCATCGCCCTGTATTTCACCTCTTGCAAAAGGCCAAGGCCACCGTGGTGGGGGACATCGGCTGCTACTCGCTCGGCATTCTGCCGCCCTTCGAGGTGCTAAAGACCAACATCAGCATGGGGGCGTCACTCGGCATCATTAAAGGGATGGCCATGGCCCATGAAGCAGCCAACATGGCCAAGCCGTTGGTGTCAGTTATCGGCGATGGCACTCTCTTTCACTCCGGTCTCTCCGGCTTTGCCGACCTCGCCACCACCAAGCACAATATCACGGTAATTGTGCTCGACAACCGCACTACGGCCATGACAGGTGGTCAACCCACTCCCACCACCGGTGAGTTAGGCGAGGAACCGCACACCACAAACATCGCTGCCGTACTCATGTCCTTAGGCATAGGTGATGTCACAGTGGCTGACCAGTTTGATTACAGCAGTACTAAGACCGTTATTTCGGACGCGATGAAGCGCGATGGACTTTCTGTAGTGATAGTCACCCGCCCGTGCGCCCTAAATTTTAGAATTAGAGAACCTCACTTCTACGTCGACAGAGAAATCTGCATCAGTTGCCGGGCCTGCATTGGCGTCAACTGCCCTCCCATCTCGATGCAGGTCTACGAGGGCCAGAGCAAGAAAAATTCATACATTAACCCTCATATGTGCGTAGGTTGCTCTGTATGCTCACAGGTGTGCCCCGTCAAGGCGATTAAATACTCCGTGGCAAGAGGGGAGGATCAGGCATGACGACCAACATTCTTATCGCCGGAGTCGGCGGGCAGGGCTTGGTGCTGACGACGCGCGTCATTAGTATGGTCGCTTTGCAGTCGGGCTTTGATGTTAAAACGACAGATGTCATCGGGCTGGCCCAGCGCGGCGGCATGGTGTGGGGGAGCGTGCGTTTTGGCCAAGCGGTGCATTCACCGCTCATACCTAAAGGTGACGGTGATTTTTTGCTCGGCCTAGAGATGCTAGAGGGGCTGCGCTGGGCTAGCTTGTTGAAGCCCGCTAGCACCGTAATTCTGTCACGTGAAACCATATACCCTAGCCGCGTCTTGCTCGAGAAAGAGCCGTACCCTGCGGACATTCCGGCTAGCCTTACCGCAGCTGGATTACGAGTTGTGTGCATTGATGCGCATAGCGTGGCGGAGAAGCTCGGCAATTTGCGTCTCGCTAACACCGTACTGCTCGGAGCACTGTCGACCTGCCTGCCGTTGCCTGCCGCTACTTGGCTGAGCGCGCTAGAGAGCGCTGTGCCCAAGCATACGGTGGAACTGAACCATACGGCGTTTCAGGAAGGGGCAAGTGCTTTCGTGGCGGCGACTTAGAGTTGAATTACAGATACTAGCGTCATTGTCAGGGTAGCAGGTCTTTGACGCTGACGAAATAACCGAGGCTACTTCACAGAACTTTTTAGCACAAAAAGCTTTAAAGCGAGGCCGATAATAGCGAGGGCAAGAATTATGACATTGGAGAGAAACCTGCCCTCAAAAAACAGGATAGCTATTATGCTCATCACAATATAGACTATGGATTCTAATATGTTCCATTTAGACATTTGCCGCGCCTCCTTGTTGCATTTTTCAGGGTGAAAACTGCCCGCTACTTCATCAAGCGCTTAGGTCTTTGCGCACAAAGGAACGCATTGACCAATACACGGCAATGCCGAACCACGCACCTACTCCTATAAGTGAGTGAACTAACTCGGTAGAGAAAGTTCCGCTGTCCACATATCGAGAAATTCCAAAAAAAAGTTGATGTGCCAGCGGCAGTATCCAGGCCGGTATAGCGGGCGCTTCCTGAAAGAAAGGTACAACAGTGCCTAAGGCCAAGTAGAGGCTCAAAGCCGCAATTGCCGCACTAGCGATGGGCATCTTGCCAAGCAATAGCAAAGTAAACGCTTGAATCAGCATCAGTTGGACTGACAGCAAGAGATAGGCGACGGCGTCCCTTAAAAAGAGAGGCCAAGACGGCCTAACAACGTACGTGGACAGCGCTAAAATGCTGCCAGTCCATACTAAAATCATGATCATTACAGAGAGAATAGCAGCTCCGAAGATAACTGCGCGCGTGAGCCCTAGCGACAACAGTCCGTCCACATTTTTTCGGGAGAGTACTTCCTCAAACACAGAAATATTAAGCATGATTAAGAGCCAAGACCCAAAGAAATGTGCCCACGAAAAATAGTCCGCCCTACGGTTTTCCATGACAAAGTGCGGCGTGTCTTCGTAGAAGGCAAAGCGGAGTATGAGTAGGGCCATGAATACAAGGTAAACATATGCTGTGCGCTTACGAAGCACATTGGCGAGAAAAAAAGCGGTCATCTCCCACAGTTTCGTCATGAAATATCCTCCAAAATGCTAGTCTTAAGTAAGTCCTCAAGCGACCGTGGACGGATTTCGATGATATCGCCGCTTTGGTCTAGCACGTAGCGGCAGACACTATTTACCTGTTCGTTAGGCACCTCGACCACATATTCGGTTCCGTTGGCCGACACTTGAATCCCGGCAAACTCTTCCGGCAGTTTCAGACCCTCCGGAGCTCTAAACTTGGCCATACTGGTGTTGACGGTAGCTACCTGTTGGTGAAGCTGCCCTTTCCGCATAACCAGTACTCTGTCGCAAATATTGGCCACCTCATTTAAGTTGTGCGAAGCATACACTATAGTTGCGCCTTGCTTTCGCAGCATAGAAAGTATTTCAATTAAATTCCAACGGAAGTTGACATCAAGGCTTTCTGTGGGCTCATCTAGCAAGTATACCTGCCGTGGAAAAACCAAGCACATAGACAGCGCAAAGCGCTGCAACATGCCTCTCGAGAGCTGCCCGATTTTCTTGTCGGAGAAACTAGCTATCTCCATGGCATCAGCGACGAAGCTGTGTTCTGGCCTGCTTGGCCTAGCTAGGCTTAGGTATGCTCGCCAATAGTCCTTAACCTTCATCACCTGTGAAAATCTCGGCTCCTCAGCTAAGAATCCCACTATTCTATTCTCTAAGGCCTTTTGCGGGTCCATTCCTTTCAGGCGAATACTGCCGCTACTAGGCCATAAAAAACCTGCCATGGCACGAAACAGGGTTGTTTTGCCAGAGCCATTCGGACCTATTAAACCCACTACCTCACCATCGTCAGTTTGAAGACTGACATTGTGTAAGGCCCTAACTTCGACACCTTGCGATTTGGCAAAGACCTTGCCCACCATATCGCAGATAATGCTTGGTTCCTTGCGCATGTAATCACCACCTCCGCATATAGCATTGTAATATGTCTGCTCTTGTCGAAAACATGAATGAAAGGGTAGGGGGGTTAAACTATTTCCAGTTCACTACTCCATTAACTATGTCGGCGGCATGTTCCCCGGAAAGTGCCCAATGAGCGATCCCTGTGCGACCGTGAACGAACGTGACCCTAGCCTGCAGTTCATGCCATAATTCACGCAGAAAATGGATTCTCATGAGCCAATCTACCACGGATGCGGCAACTTTCTTAGCCATCGCAAATCCCTGAGTTGATACATCACCCTCTGCTTGCGACGGATCAGCAGGCTCAACATACACTGCCCCTGCGGTAATGGGAGCTACGCCCACAGTACCGATTGCTAGGACCAGTAGTGCGCAAATCAATTTAATTAATAAGTGTCCACCCTCCTTATTGTCGTATAACTCCCAACCCTTTCATTCTCTACTAAGTTCCCCCCCCTTCTTATTCCTGCTGGAAGCGACCCAAAAGATTTCGACACTATTCGACAAGTCTGTCAGCGCTTTTTTCACAACGCCAAGTTGATCGAGTAGGAGGTCACCCATTAGCTGAATGACCGTCCTCTCACACCACCGTACGTACCGTTCGGTATACGGCGGTTCAACCGTTTGAGTGCAATAAGCGCAATTGCTCGTACTGGGCTGGGAAATCGTAGTACCCGGCCTTTGCGAGCTTTTCGTTTGTAATGGAACGGGTCAGTACCGGGCTCGCAGAGATCCGCCAGTATCCCAGTCGGGTGTTACCCCATTGGTATGCCTGGTGGTCAGAAATGCCGAGTTTCTTCAGGTTCATCACCTTGGTTCTCGGCTTCTTCCATTGCTTCCAGATGTACATCCGGAACCGTCTACGTAACCATTCGTTCCATGACTGTAAAGTCCGTTTGATGTCGGCCACATAGTAATAGCCGAGCCACCCCCGGATGAAGCTTTTCACGTTTTCCATGACCATGCGCACACTTTTGCCCTGGTTCCGACGGGTCAGTTCCTTTAACTTCCGTTTCGCCTTTATGAGGGAATCACGGTGGGCGCGTATATATACGCCTTTACCGTTCTTCCCAAGGCAGAACCCAAGGAACTTGAAATGCTTTAGTGCCAGCACGCTGACCACCTTACTCTTTTGGACATTGAGTTTAAGTTTCAGCTTGTCCTCCAGATACCTGCGACTACTTTCCAACAGGCGTTCGGCGGCTCGTTTGCTTTTAGCTAGTACCACGATGTCATCCGCATACCGGATGACCTGCACTCCACGACTCGCCATCTCCTGATCGAATTCGTTCAGGTAGATGTTGGCCAGTAGCGGAGAAAGCGGACCGCCTTATCCGAAGTTGTGCGTTATCCAAAGTAAACCTCGAAAACCTTTGGCCTTACGTGACCTTGGCCCTATTTACTTGGAATAATACCACTTCGTAGCTGGATGCCACTTAACCACGCCAGCAAGTCCTCGTCCTCTGTCCATGGTGGTAAGCCTTCCGAGACTATGTTAGGGTATGCTTTCTCCAGAGCCTTACGTTTGAGCTCCGTGTCTGTTCGAGCATAGATGTCGGTCGTAGAGATATCGACATGCCCTAGGAGGTCCCGAATGTAAACAAGACTGACCCCGGCTTGAAGCAGGTGCATAGCTTTAGTGTGCCTGAGGACATGGGGCGTAACCTTATCTGGAACAATTGAGGACACTGCCCTTGCGTTTGAAGCGTGTTTGCTTAGGATAAATGTCACCCCCTCCGAAGTAAGCTTGCTGAACTGCCGGTTAAAGAAGAGAGGATTGTCCTGTTTGCCGTTTTGCAGCAGGCGGCTTTCCGCCATGTACCGTTTTAGAAGATTCTCGGTATTGGACATTAGCGGGACCTGCCTAGTCTTACGACCTTTTCCGGTGAGAGTCAGGATAGGGGGGTGATCAAGGCGAACGTGACGCACCGTGAGATCAACTAATTCCTGCACCCTAGCACCTGTATCATAGAGCACAGATAGCAGCGTCAGGTCGCGCCTACCCTTACGCGTATTAAGGTCCGGTTGGGCAAGGATAAGCTTTAACGCATCAGGGGTGAGATAGGTTACTGCAGGCTGCGGGGCCTTCTTCATGGGGATTGCCAGTATCTTCTGGTGTTCTAGCAAGCTAACTGGCGCTTGAGTTTGCATGTAGCGGTAGAATCCATGAATACAGGCCAGTCTCTGGTTTCGAGTACTTATACTGTTCCGCCTTTCGTTTTCAAGCCAGGCTAGGAACTCAACTACTAAAGACTCATTGATGTGGCTCAGGGATAAACGTTCCACTGGAATCTTCTGTCTGTCTCTACAGCAAACCAAGAAGAGCCTAAAAGTGTCTCGGTAGGATTTAATTGTGTTGGGACTAACGTTACGCTGCCCCGGTAGGTGCACACCGAGGTAATGAGACAAGGCCTTAGCAAAGTCAGTGGGTCTCATAGTTCACTCCCTCTAGCGAAGGGATGACATGGCCAAATTCTTGCTCAACCTTTGCCGTTATGTCTGGATAAAGCTCAGCCGTAAGCCGCAAGTACTGCGATGTGTCTTGGAATGAGTGATGCCCAAGATAGGTTTTAAGGACAGGAAGATAAGCTGCTAGGTCTTTACCCTCTAGAACCCAACGTCTCAAACAATGGACGGCAAAGGTATGGCGAAAATCGTGGACACGCGGCCCTTTGCCCCATCCACCGTGAGAAATGCGGGCCTGCCACAGGAATCTCCTAAAGTTCTTGTATACGTTCCCTTTTGACACCGCCCGATCGTTTAGTGCAGGGAAGAAATGAGCGTCAGGGCAGGAAAACATGTGCACTTGTCGGCAGTAAGTGCGGCATCTTTCAAGGAGTTCAAGGGACAGGGGAACCAGTCTATCCTTGTTGAGCTTACCGTCTTTAATGGTCAGCACGCCTATCTCCATATCTACATCCCGTACCCTGAGATTTAAAGCTTCCGAGATGCGCAAGCCACAGCAATACAACATGCGGAACAAAAGCGGCATGATGCGCTGGCGATGAGGGGCCTCGGGATGGTAGTGGCAAGCGTCAGCTCGGGCAAATATCTTCGTTAGCTCTTCATTGCTAAAGACATAGGGTATGTATTGGCGACCCTTAGGAACGATGTTTTTCGGTAGCACATAGGCCTGCTCCCCTAGACTAACGATGTATAGTCCCAACTGCCTTACTACCACCAACCTGTTCTTAAAGGTGGCATGAGCCTCATGCGGGCGCTTGCTACTCCACGCGTTAACGAGTTCTCTGGACAGCTGTGGCTCTGCCAAACCATGGGCCATACAGAATTGGTCAAACTTAAAGAGAGTTCTGGCACAGCTGTCATACTTGTACCCCAAGGCCCGTTTTTGCAGAATGACCCCACGAAGGTAGGACTGTAATGGACTTACAAATGAGAATTCAGGCATTCTCCCACACCGCCTCAGGGTTTAGTGCGCACTCACGCAGCATGTCCACATCTACTTTGAGGTAGACAGCTGTCGAGTCAGTGCTGATGTGCCCCAGTATGTCTGAAATGACGGAGAGTGGGGTGTTTTCTCTGAGTAACCTGCTAGCTAGAGTATGCCGGAGAGAGTGCATACCCTTTTTTCTCTGAGGAGAAATTGGGATCTTGGCTAGTCTCATATACTTAACGACCACTTGATGCAGGTGATCCTCTTCAGAGAAAGGTTCTATCGGCGCTAGGTGCCTGAGAAACACATAGGGGGATTCCACCTTGGGTCGGCCATTTTTGAGGTAGTCGATGATGGCCCAGCCCACTTCAGGGAGCAGGGGAAGCTTCAGGTGTCTGGCTGTTTTGGATTGCACCAGCTCAATGCAATTTTCCCGCCAGTTAAGATGCGTGAGTTGCAGCCTTTTGATGTCAATAGTACGCAAGCCTAGGCGCGCGACGAGCAAAATTATGGCGTAGTCTCTCTTCCCCGCTGGATTACCCCTGTCGATCGCCTCAATTAGTCTGGTGACGTGCTCAGGGTTCCACACAGAAGGTATCTTTGCTCGCTTCCTAGTCATGACGGAAGGGATAGCCCCTGAGAGATCTTGTGAGTGCAGGCCGCTTGTGTGAAGGTAGCGCAAGAAGGAGCGCACACCACATAAATTTAATTCCACGGTTTTATGCGCATATCCCAGCAGGGTATTAATGAAGGCACTGACATGCCGTAGATCAATAACAGCAACCTCCACTATCTCCTGAGACTCAGCAAAGCTCAGGAATTTCTCGCAGATGTTGCGGTAATGCTGTTGTGTTACTCGTGAATAACCCTTCTGGCGGCAGAACTCGGCGTACTGCTTTAGCTCTAGTTTGAGCCCTTCGGTGTTGAGAAGTTGTCGCTGTTTGTAGTACCTGCGTAGCACCGCGCCATGTTGCTGAAAATCCAGTAACATGCGGACAACACGAAAGGCGTTACAGATTGACTGAGTTACCTTTCCTGTTCGCTCTAGCTCGAAGTAGTTAAACTCCCGTTCTAAGAAAGCCATGCCTAGTTCCTCGGTCAGATACTCGGTCCCCTGGTCTGCAAGAAACTTGGCAATCCGGAGCCACATTGTCCGGTATTGCTTAAGGGATGTTTCTTTGTAGTGAAGGCGGCACAGCTCTTGCTCAAGCAGGACCATTAACTCTTCTATAGGCATGGCATTCATTGATCTACCCCCTAAGCAGTTAGTGAGACTCTACCATGTCTCCCATAACTATTTTGGGCATAGATATTATCTGAAGTAAATAGAGACGTGAGCTATATGGAACAATCTGCCGTAGATTTAGCTACGGATAATACTTAGCTTCGGATAAGGCGGTTTATCCAAAGCTTTGGATAAACCGCCTTGTGGTGAGCCTTCGTCGGTGCGGCTAAATACGCCGCCTTCCATGACCCCACTCTTGAGATATTTCTTGATGAGCAGGATTACACGTTTGTCATGGACGTGCCGACGCAGGAGGTTCAGGAGCAGTTCGTGATTCAGGGTATCGAAGTATTTGGACAGGTCTATCTCCACTGCGTGGGTGTACCCCTGTTCTGCGTACTCCTTCACTTTCCGCATCGCCTGCTGTGCGCTTCTTTTCGGTCGGTAGCCGTAGCTACCATCTGAAAAGAGCGGTTCGAAGATGGGTTGAAGCTTCTGGGAGATGGCCTGTTGGATTACCTGCGGTGAACCCCAAAAACTAGACACCTTAGAACTCGTTTTAGCTCTGTTTTTTGCGGTATTTCGTGTGTACATTTTCTGCGGCAAGGAAACACGTTAAGGCACAGAAAACGCGTCGCCTGAGCCA
>JAGXTJ010000031.1 GCA_018333655.1 Bacillota bacterium
AAGTTGCGGCATGAACGAGATAACATTGATTTCTTAGAATGACTTGATGTCTTTCGACATCGAAAGCCAAAGACCTGCCTTGATGACGGTAATGGCTTGCTGCCCATAATACATGAGGAATGACTTCATTGCACAATGGGTTAAAAAAGGGGGCGATTCTAGCTCACAAAGAAAACTCCCTCCTTAGTTTTTCACAAGGGAGAGAGTAGAGTGTTTGACTAGGTACCTATGGCGAAGTCTACCTTCTTAATATGTCTCAAGACCTGACAACAAGATACTCCTTGCTTCTATCTTCTTGCCTCTTGCTTCTTGAACTTCGGTGCAGCATGTATGGCTCTGTCGTCTAAGCCTAAGACGGCCTCAAGGAATGCTTCGGAGATGGTGGGGTGCGCATGGATGGTGCGCGCGATGTCGTTGACGGTGAGCTTATGCTCTACGGCTAACGCGGCCTCGTGGATGAGGGTGCTTGCATGAGAGCCGAGCATATGCACCCCAAGTACTTCTTTGGTTTGGCTATGGGCAATGACCTTGACGAGGCCCATTTCTTCGCCCATAGCTACTGCCTTGGAATTCGCCCCGAGCATAAACTTGCTGACTGAGACAGGGATGCCCCTCGCTTGTGTTTCCGCTTCGGTGAGACCTACAGTGGCGATCTCGGGCGAGGTAAATACTACAGCGGGCACGCAGTCGTAGTTGACGTGTCCACCTAGGCCTAAGATACCCTCAACACAGGCTTTGCCTTCCTCTGACGCAACATGAGCCAACATATGGCCGCCAATGACATCGCCGATGGCATACACACCGTTGACATTGGTCGCAAAATGCTTATCGACCTTAATGCCGTGTTTATCGTGTTCGACGCCGATAGCGGCGAGGTTAAGCCCCTCTACATTTATACTGCGACCTGTGGCGAGAAGGACCATTGCCGCGGTAAAGGACTCTGTGTGGTCCTTGCCCTCGGCCACAACTTCAAGCATCCCCTGGTCTAGCTGATTTATGGCTTGCACGCGCATGTCTGCTGACAACTTGACGCCTGCCTTGCGCAAGGCCATGTTGAGGCGCCCGACGATGTCTTTGTCGACTTGGTGGAGAATACGCGGCATGAACTCTACCACTGTGACGGCACTGCCAAAGGAACTAAAGATGCCGGCGAACTCCATGCCTATGACTCCGCCCCCAATGACAACTAGGCTTTTCGGTATTTCGCGAACGCCGAGCAGTTCGTTGCTGTTTACGACACCTGGGAGATCTCGCCCTAGGATGGGGGGTTTTATGGGCACAGAGCCCGTAGCAATGATGATATGTTCAGCCTGTAGCTTGTACTCCGCGCCGCCATGGGGACGAATAATTAACTCGTGCGGTGCCGCAAAGGTTGCTTGCCCAGCGATGTACTCCACCTGGTGAGAGTGTAACAACTTGGCAATGCCGTCGCCTAGCTCCCTGACCACGCGATCTTTGCGCTCTTGTACTTTGGCCATGTCGATGGTGAAGCCGTTATGGATGACGCCAAACTCAGCGCTACGAGTAAGGGCGTGGATCACTTGGGCGTTCTGATACAGAGCCTTGGTTGGGATGCATCCCCAGTTGAGACATGTACCGCCCACGCGCTCTTTCTCAATGATAGTAACTTGTGCTCCGAGCTGGGCGGCACGAATGGCCGCCACATAGCCGCCCGGACCGGCGCCAATGATGACAATCTTCTGTTGCAAACGGCATCCTCCTCGCGCTGTGCGCTGTTTTGCTGTAGGCACGGGTAAGTCGCAGCGCAAAGCGAAGAGCTCGGCGCTAGGAGTATCTGAGTAGTGGCTGCCGCGCCGCCTTAACTTCATCGAGTCGGCCCACCACAGTGCTGCTAGGGGCACTCTTGACAAGTTCCGGGTTATTTTCTACCTCATCCGCTATTTTGAGCATGGCGTCGATGAAGGAGTCTAAAGTTTCCACCGCTTCAGATTCCACTGGCTCGATCATGATGGCCTCTTTGACGATCAATGGAAAGTAGACGGTCGGAGGATGAAAACCATAGTCCAGTAAGCGTTTAGCGATGTCAAGGGTGGAGCATCCCTTGGCTTTTTGTTTTTGCCCAGACAACACAAACTCATGCATGCAGATACGGTCGTAGGCGACATCGTAGCGGTCCTTGAGTTTGTTGAGCATGTAGTTAGAATTTAGCACTGCCATCTCCGAGACCTGCCGCAAACCCACAGGCCCCATGGAGAGGATGTAGGCGTAAGCCCGTACCAGTACGAGAAAATGACCGTAGAAGTTCTTGATGCGGCCGACTGACAGGGGGCGGTTGAAATCCAAAGAGTATTTTGCGCCGTCATACTCCACTGTCGGGCTGGGCAAGAAGGGTACAAGGCGCTCTTTCACTCCGATGGGCCCGGCGCCAGGTCCACCGCCGCCATGTGGGGTGGAGAAGGTTTTGTGCAAGTTGAGGTGCACCACGTCAAAGCCCATGTCGCCCGGGCGAGTAATACCCAAAATGGCATTGGCATTGGCCCCATCGTAGTACAGCAGTCCACCGCCAGCGTGCACTATTGTGGCGATTTCGACGATGTCTTTTTCAAATAAGCCGAGGGTATTGGGGTTAGTGAGCATCAGCCCGGCCACATCGTCTCCCATGAGGCGTCTTAGCTCGTCTAAGTCCACCCCACCTTGCTCGTTTGACTTGACCTCCACTGTTTCGTAGCCTGCTGCAGCCGCAGTCGCGGGGTTAGTTCCATGGGCGGAGTCTGAGACGAGGAACTTGGTGCGCTGCTGCTGACCATGGTGGCGATGAAAGGCCTTAATGGCCATAATGCCAGCTAGTTCGCCATGAGCTCCGGCCGCCGGCACCAGGGACATGCGTGCCATGCCGGTTATTTCGGATAGTAACTTATCTAGCCGGTAGAGTAGTTCGAGGATACCTTGGGACAACGACTGGGGCTGGTAGGGGTGGGAGTTAGTAAAGCCCTTTAGGCGTGAGACGTCTTCGTTAATTTTGGGGTTGTACTTCATGGTACAGGAGCCTAGTGGATAAAAGCCTGCATCAACACCATAGTTGCGCTGCGAAAGCTCTGTGAAGTGGCGCACAGCGTCGACTTCGCTTATTTCTGGCAGGCCTGGGGGCTTGGTGCGAAGCGACTCTGGGGGCAACCACGTGAGCAAATCTACAGGGGGGGTATCTAGGGGAGGCAATTGGTAGCCCCGCCTTCCAGGGACGCTCTTTTCGAAGATGAGTTTAGTTTCTTTACGCATCTACATCACCGCCTTTTCTACGAGGGTATCGATTTCATCCTTAGTGCGCTTCTCAGTGACAGCCACTAGCCAATGGTTCTCCAGCTCTGGGTAGTCTTGGCCGAGGTCGTAGCCGCCGAGTATGCCATGTTTAAGTAACGCTTGGTTGAGTTCGGCCACTGGGCGTTTAGACTTAACGACAAACTCACGGAAGAAGGGCGCGGCGAAAGCCTCCTCGAACTGTCCGGACTTGAGAAGTTCATCGTAGGCGTAGCGCGATTTGCTTACGCACTGCATAGCTACCTCGCGCAGGCCTTCCTTACCCATTACTCCTAGATAAATGGTAGTGGCGAGGGCGATAAGGGCATTGTTTGTACATATGTTTGACGTCGCTTTTTCGCGGCGGATATGCTGCTCGCGCGTTTGCATAGTTAGCACATAGGCCCGCTGGCCTTCGCTGTCGTTCGTTATGCCTACAATACGCCCTGGCATGTTGCGCAAGAGTTTTTGGGTGGTGGCCATAAAGCCTACATATGGTCCCCCGAAAGACAGGGGAATGCCAAGAGGTTGCCCGTCGCCCACGGCGATGTCCACGCCCATTTCTCCGGGCGATTTGAGGAGACCGAGTGCGATAGGGTCTACGCTGGCTACCAAGAGTGCCCCCTCGGTATGAGCGATGCTCGCCGCAGCTGACAAGTCCTCAATGACACCAAAAAAGTTCGGGCTCTGTATGAGTACTGCAGCCGTACTCGAACTGACAGCGGACTTTAAGGCGTCGAGATCGACCGCCCCATTCTTGTGTGGCACCTCGCGAATTTCTATGTCACGGGTCTGTCCGTAAGTCTTTAGCACAGCGCGGTGCTCAGGGTGCACCGAGCCCGCTACGACGATCTCAGAGCGCCGTGTGGCGTTCCCGGCCATGAGGGCAGCTTCTGCGAGGGCGGTTGCGCCATCGTAGACAGAAGCATTCGAGACATCTAGTCCAGTCAGTTCACAGATCATGGATTGAAATTCGAAGATGGCCTGTAGGGTGCCTTGGCTTATTTCGGGCTGATAGGGGGTGTAGGCGGTGAAAAATTCTTGGCGCAGGAGCATGTGGTTGACAATGCTCGGGGTGTAGTGGTCGTAGGCTCCGGCTCCGAGAAAACAGGTGTAGTCGGTCGCACCAAGGTTGTTTTGCGCAAGTGAACTAAGGTGGGCCATAAGTTCCATTTCAGAGTGACTTTGAGGGAGGTCGAGGGCCCGCTTCAGGCGAACCTGCTCCGGAATCTCACGAAAGAGATCCTCTAGGTCTTGCATGCCGAGCGTAGCGAGCATCGCCTGTTGCTGTGCAAGCGTGCTTGGTATATAACGGTGCATTGTCTCTCCTCCTTAGTCCAAAATATTTTGGTAACCGTGGGCGTCCAGTAGTTTTGCTAGCTCGGACATGTCAGAGAGCTTAACGGTGAGTAGCCAATTGGTATAGGCGTCGCTGTTTAACAGCCCCGGGCTATCTAAAAGTGCGGCGTTGATTGCGGTGACCGTGCCGGAGATAGGGCTGTACAGATCCGAGGCAGCCTTCACCGACTCTACAACGCCAAAGGTAGCGCCCATGCGCACTTTAGCTCCGATATCAGGCAATTCCACGAAGACGATGTCGCCTAGGGACTGTTGGGCGTAGTCGGTGATGCCGATGTAGGCAATGTCCCCCTCGACCTTAACCCACTCGTGTTCTTTGGAGTAGAGCAAGTGGTGTGGAATGTTCATGGCGGTTTCCTCCTTCATAATTGGACTGGTGTCTTCTTGTACTTTTTTTCATAAAAGGGGAGTCCGATGCGTTTGGCCTGTAAGTATTTACCTCTCACCAAGATAGAGACCTCGTCGCCTATGCCTACCGTGTCGCGGGCAACTAGGGCTAGGCCCAAGTTTTCCTTGCGGGTGGGGGAGAAGGTCCCCGAGGTAATGTGTCCCACTGAATTACCGTTGACTACCACATCGCAACCATGGCGCGGAATGCCGCGCTCGATCATGGCAACGCCGATGAGCTCGCGCGGGACGGTGCTCTTTTTTTGCGCAATGAGAGCGTTCTTTCCGACAAAGTCCACCTCCTTTTTGAGCTTGACGAAGGGAGCTAGATTGGCCTCGAGCGGGGTAATGTCGCGGGTGAGTTCATGCCCGTATAGTGCTAGGCCAGCTTCAAAGCGCAAGGTGTCCCTAGCCCCTAATCCTACTGGCACAATGCCGAAGGGGGCTCCCGCCAGAAGTAGGGCGCTCCACAAGGTGGGGGCATCTTCACTGGACAGGTATAGCTCAAAGCCGTCTTCTCCTGTATACCCCGTGCGTGAGACAAGTGCTTGTATGCCTGCCACCTCTATGTGGGGTTCAAAGTGAAAGAAGCCCATAGCATCGAGGGGGAAGTTGGTCAGCGTCTGTAGGGTGGCTTGTGCGAGGGGCCCTTGCAGAGCCAACTGCGCAATGGCGGATGACTCATTTTTTACCTCGAGGCTAGAGGGCGCCAAGCGCTTGATCCAGGCGTAGTCTTGGTCGGTGTTAGCGGCATTGACAACCAATAAAAAATCCTCGGCGCTTTGCTTGTATACCAAGAGGTCGTCGACGACGCCGCCGTCCTCGTAGCACATCAGAGAATAGAGAACTTGTTTATTTTTGAGTTTGGCGATGTCTCCGGTTACTAGTTTCTGCATAAAGTCTTGGGCGAGCGCGCCTTTTACAGTGATCTCTCCCATGTGAGATACATCAAAAAGGCCTAGCGCAGTGCGGACAGTTTCATGCTCCTTGAGGATACCCGTGTATTGTAGGGGCAGAGCCCAACCGCCAAACTCGACGATTTGACCGCCGAGGGCTACATGCTGATGGTAGATTGGTGTGTGCTGCATACAAGACCCCTTTCTTTATGCTTCGTTTTTTAACCATGTAGCTACTTCGGCGACCAGAGGCGAATTGTGCAGGCGAGAAATTTCCTGTAGGCGCAGAGCCAAATGGGCACGTTCAAAGTGGCAGCCGAGCAGGCTATCTGCCATTAGTTCAATCGAGCCTGATTCCATCGCGTCGGAGTAGATTCTAGCAGCCTTTACTACTCCGCCGGTTACTGCTAGCCCAATTTCGATGCCTCCCCAAGGGAAGCGGGTTTCATAGGTTGTATCGAAGTGCGGGCTCTTACCAAATCTAAAATCCCAACTGCTGTACTTGTCGTGCAAATCTTTAAACTCTGTCGTGTCCATGAAATCTGCTAGACTGTATTGTTCACCACCCCCGCCGTATTCGGCAACAAAGGATTTTATCAGAGCCAATTTCATGTCCGGAATAGAGAGTGCGGGGACAAACTCGCGGAGGTTTACCACGCGGGACTGCACGGAAGAAACGCCCTTTGTGGTCATCTTTGCGGAGGGCACGTTGAGGTAGTTTGCCAATCGGCTCATATCCACATCCACTAGGATGGTGCCATGGTGGTAAGAGGAATTCTGTCCGTGGTAGAAAGCATTGCCTGAGAATTTGCGCCCTCCGGCTAAAATGTCGTTGCGACCGCTAAACTCAGCCTGTATACCCACCTCGCGGGCAGCATTGACGATAACCTTTAGCTGTCTATGTAGGTCGTAGACCTGCTTAGACAGGAGAAAAGTAAAGTTGAGATTGCCAAGGTCATGGTATACGGCACCCCCGCCGGAAAGTCGCCGCGCAAGTCTGCCACTGTCGGAGTGCAGGTTTTCCACATGGCATTCGCGCCAAGCATTTTGATTCCGACCGACCACCACCGTATGCTGATTCTGCCAAAGATAAAGCATGGCTTCGTCAGGCGCAAGGCGGTTTAGCAAAAGTTCCTCCGCCGCTAGGTTCACGTAGGGGTCGTACCCTGTGGCGTTAACGATGCTAGTTTTTTTTACGGTCATCATATACCCTCCTCCGCTGTCACTTTCACTAAGACGAAATGGAGCACGCTACTAGGTTCACAAACAAAAGAGGGGTGGCATTGGGCATGCCACCCCTCTAGATAACACGCCTGCTCATTCGAGTCTCACGGTATCTTCGCTAAATTCATTATTTTCGTTATTTAAATGTATCATGTTATGTGACAAGGCGCAAGGGACGTGAGATTAATAATCAGGGATTCGTCAAAGTCAGAACTCATAGGTACGACTACCTAGAACCCCATATACCGCAAGGAGTTTTCCGGCCTTCGACTACATGTGCGCAGCGCCTGTGCAATGTTTTTTACATTGTGAAGTCGA
>JAGXTJ010000032.1 GCA_018333655.1 Bacillota bacterium
AGATCGCATTGCCGTTCTCAACAGTGGCAGGATTGTGGAGCAAGGCACGCACGCCGAACTGATGGCCTTAGGCGGACTCTATTACGATATGTTTACACGTCAGGCAAGCAGTTATATTTGATTCTGCGTACGGCCCTCCATCCGGAAGCCCTTTATTGCTCTAGCATTAAAGAGGCGATTCTATGCTCGGGAAGCGAGTTGTTACCGCCCCATGTCACTTCTTCAACTTTCAAACTGACTGAGCCGATACCAGCCGATGCACTTTCGATGGCTTTGCGATTCATCTGCTAACGCAAGTTCGTGGACGCTCATTGCGCGTAACTTCCCCACCGTTGCTGTCTAAATGTGACTCCGACCAAGCTTTACGGTAGCTCCCGGTCAGCTTACACCGTCTTCCGCTCTGCATTATGGGTCAGCAGTAACAACTAGGCTGCTTAAGACTCTAAGCGATCCGCCTGACCATTGACCTTGCAGACACTGCTATTATTGATTCTCTAAAACTCCAACCTAATGTTAGAACTTTTGCGATCTGAGGGCAAAATAGAAGAAGACACAAAAACGCCAAGGGCTCAAGACCCTTGGCGTTACTAGTTATTTTGGTGGAGCATAACGGGATCGAACCGTTGACCTCTTGACTGCCAGTCAAGCGCTCTCCCAGCTGAGCTAATGCCCCAAACGATTATTACGGAACTTCTCCGCCGACCGTCCGGTCGTTTTTTGGCTACGCTCGTAATTATACGCGACCGAAGTTATCATGTCAACAAGCCGCATTAACTCATCTATAATCTTACCTAAGGGAGCTAATTGACAAAGTAAATGCACCTAGGGCATTGGCAAGTGGTTGCAGTAAGTATGACAATCCGTAGGTTGCGTTTAGTTGGTAACTGTGGGGTGGACCCCCTACCCCCCCCATGGGGGGGGTAGGGGGGTGCGTTTAGTTTAACAATACTCCCTCTTGCGCTCTAGTCTCTGCTTTGTGACAATTATCTTGCCGTCACTAGCAGCCGTGAGGCGGTGAGCACGTTGGCTAAACATAAACACTTAACGAACGAAGACCGTAGTCAATTAGAGCATCTACTCCGGGGAAGGAGGTCCATCAAATCCATAGCCCGTGTCCTTGGGAAAAGTCCCTCGACTATCGCGAGAGAAATTAAACAACACGCAGTCCAAAGCAACAAGTCCGCTCCTGGCCGTATCGCCAATCGCTGTCTCCATAGAAGAAACTGCTCAAAGTACTACCTCTGCGAGGACAAACCAAATTGCAAGAAGCAGCGATGTAGCACCTGCTCCCTGTGCAACCTTGTTTGCCCAGAGTTCGACGAAGAGCATTGTCAGCGCTTAGCCTTACCGCCTTATGTATGCAATGGCTGCGAAAGTGAGCCCAAGTGCACTCTCAAAAAGCGGTATTACCTGCACAGGCATGCCCAAACCGCCTATGCAGCGAAGCTGGTCGATTCCCGAGCTGGGGCAAACATTTCGGAAGAAGAGCTCTACCGCATGGATCAATTCATCAGCCCCTTGATCAAAAAAGGGCAGTCCGTTTATCACATTTTAATCAATAACCCCGATGAATTCACCTGCAGTGGAAAGACTATCTACCGCTATATCAACAGCAGCCTCTTGTCGGCCCGCAACATTGACCTGCCTAGGGTATGCCGACTTAAGCCGCGCAAGTCCAAGCCGCTCCAACATAAAGTGGACAGGCAGTGTAGACATGAGCGCTCGTACGAAGACTTCCATGCGTTTCTAGAGCGCAACCCAGATACCGCTGTCGTTGAAATCGACACCGTCGAGGGGAAAAAGGGCGGCAGCGTTCTCCTCACCATCCATTTCAGAAACTGCGGACTGATGCTTGCTTTTCTGCGAAGTCGCAATACGTCGCAGTCTGTCATTGATGTTTTTCGAAGACTGCTCGCGATTCTGGGTAAAGAGTCTTTCCAGAGACTTTTCCCCGTGATCCTCACGGACAATGGCTCGGAGTTTTCCAACCCTTTGTCTCTGGAAACGGCGGAGGATGGCACCCGCATCACTTCGATCTTCTACTGTGACCCATCCTCACCCTACCAAAAACCTGCCATTGAAAATAACCATGAGTTCATCCGCCGTATTCTTCCTAAAGGCAGTAGCTTTGATGAGTTAACTCAATCCGATATCGACCAGATGATGAGTCACATCAACTCGTATAGCAGGGAAAAGCTAAACGATAAGGTAATTTCAGTGTTCATTGAAATTACCTAAGTCACCCTACGAATCGTTTAGCTTCTTCTACGGTCAAGCTATTCTTGACCGGTTGGGTGTATCGTCCATTCCACCGAACGAAATTCTTTTGCGCCCAACCCTGCTAAAACGGTAACCCAAAACATCTAGGCTGCTAGTGACGCAAGGCTATAACAACACCGCGGGAGGGGTGGCATTTACTCAGTCCGAAAAACTCGACTTTTGCCACCCTCGATGCCTCGCACCCATTTTATGCCCAATTTTCATGTTAACATGCCTTTTTTGCGTCGCCCCGCCTCGATATTGCCGCTCCCTGGAACAACTAAATGCACTCCCATTGCACTTAGTTTGACAAAGTGGCATTTACCTTGTCAACTGACCGAAGAAGGCACCGTCCACGCCTCATCTTGCTAATTATCGACAATCTTCAATACCCCTAAATTTAAGCCAATTTGCCAATGCATCTTACTTCGGCCGCAGGCAAAGTCGATGGCCACAATGTGCACTACAGAGTCTCCATTGGTTTCAGTACTGAACTCCACTATCCTACCGGCGCCACGCGTACTATGGTGCACCATCATCTGAACACGGGGGATGGGCGAACTGGCTTTAGCGCTTGACTCAAAGCCTTCTGCTACAAAACATGAAGTAGTTGCATTCTTACCGCGGTACTTCGTCGGTGCTAGAACGGTCAGTCTGTCTTTTGCACGAGTACAGGCTACATAGAACAGCCTGCGCTCTTCCTCTAGCCCTGCACCTGAAGCGGAGAGAGCATGCGGCAACAAACCGTCAATAGCGCCAATGATCCACACGGCTACAAACTCAAGTCCCTTGGCGGCATGTATGGTCATGAGATTAATAGCGCCAGGAACCGCATGTTCCCTTCTTGACTCTGCCATGGTTTGTTCAAGCTTGGCTAGGTGCTCTAGGTATCGTCCTATATCGCGGAAACCTTCTACTTCCTGCTGCAGTTCATCGCACAAATTAACATACTCGAGCTCAGGAAGACCACGACGCTCTGCGTACCAACGCAAATACTGTCTGTAACCCATATCTTCGGTATAAATTCGTACTGCCTCTAAGGGCGCTTGCTTGCTAGCTTTATGCAAATTCGCCCATAACTTGGAGAGCTTCTCTTGGGACACAAACATTCGAGCGGCCTCCCAAAGGGGAGTACCCTGACGAACAAGGCGCTTTAGCTCACTACTGTGATCCTCGCCTAAGTTGAGCTGGCGTCGGCCGATGGCCAAGAAGCTCTCTACTCTAGTCGGATCAAGAGAAAGCTTAAAGAAAGCCACAATCTCACGAATCACCCAGTGTTCTTCAAAAAAGCGCTCCTTGTCCCTGACGACGAAAGAGATGCCTTCGTCGACTAACATGTTCACCAAGTGGTGATTATAGCGATTGACACGGTAGAGCACCGCCATCTCTTCAAGGGGTATGCCGGCATCTCTTTGCTTCTTAACCATGGTCAAAACGCTTTTGGCCTCAGCCCGCTCATTGCTAGGTGTCAGGAATGACGGAGCCACGCCCTCTGTTCGTACCGGCTCGCCAAGAGTCGCATAGCGCACGGAATTATGCGCAATCACACGATTTGCGAGCGAGATAATTGCTGCGGAAGACCTGTAATTTTGCATGAGGTCTATGCGCTCTGCACGTGGGAAAGACTTGCCAAAGTCTAGTAAAAATTCTGGACGTGCCGCACGCCAGCCGTAGATGGCTTGGTCTGTATCGCCCACTACACAGATATTGCTACTTGGGGCTGCAATTAATTTCAATATCTCAAATTGGGCCTTGTTTGTATCTTGAAACTCATCTACCAATATATACTCGGCCGCCTGCTGCATCTCTCGCAAGGAGCGCGGATCATCCTTAAGCAATTTATATGTCTCACAAAGCATGTCGTCAAAGTCTAGGACGGACGCCGCCTGTTTTGCCTCTTCATAAGCAGTCCATACCGAAAGTAGTAGCTGATTAGTAGGGGCCACGTCTTTTCGCAGCAATAGGTTGTTCTTATGCCAACTTATCTCCTGCTGCAGGCTCTGCAACAAATCATCCTTTACCTCTTCCCCAAGCTGGCGCAGCGCGGCAGAAATCCAATCCCGCTTTTGCTTGTCTTGCGCCACGTTTCCACTAAAACCATTTTTCCTCAATAGGCCAAAGAACTGGCCGTGGAAAGTGCCAATGTTGAGTTTTGCCACCAATCGCTCGTCACCAGGCAGTAGTTCAACAAGACGTCTTTTCATTTCTGTCGCAGCGGCCTTCGTAAAGGTAGTAACGGTGATACAAGAGGGATTTATCCCACTGGCCAGCAATGCGCCTACGCGGGCAGTTACCACCCTAGTCTTGCCGCTGCCTGGGCCAGCCACAACTACAAGTGGGCCATCGCGGTGCATGACTGCTTTATGTTGGGCTTCATTAAGTTTGTACTCGGTTCGACTGAGGTGGGCGAGAAAATAATCGAGGCGCATCTTTTCACTCCCGTCTTGCGACGTCATCCTGCGGGGAAAGGGCCAAGGGACCGGTCTATTTTCTAGGCTGGCGCGAACCTGTGGTGGGGAGTCTGGGCTGGCTGAATCACGGAGAACCGTCCCTGGCGCGTCAGCTGAATCACGGAGAACCGTCCCTGGCGCGTCAGGTGAATCACTTCCGGGCGGCGAGCTGGACACGGGTGCTGCCAGGGTGTGGTGGGTTGGTGGTAAGAAAGTCATAGGACACGGTGTGGGTGAAGCCCACGCTTTGGACTAGCTGCTCTAGCTCTGCTGGCACGAAGTAGGTCTGGCGATGGACTTCGTCAAAGCGTGTCCATGCGGTGGAGCTACTCTTTATGAACCCCGTCAGGCGGTGGGTAATAAGGGTGTCGTTCACTCTGACTTGCCAAAAATAGCAGCTTTTTTCGCCGATGCGGTTGTATTCTGGGCGCGCCAAAAACCCGGCCAATCTGGCTGGGCCATGGACATCAAACAAGAGCAATCCCCCTGGCTTAAGGAGGGAGCAAGCACCAGAGAGAAATGTGCGGAGCTCTTTCTCGTTGCGCAAGTAATTTACGGCATCACAGGCAGCGATGATGAGGTCAAAAGGGCCTAGTGTGGCGGGCAGTTGGCGCATGTCGAGCAGCATGAAGCTGACCGCCGTGTTACCACGCAATTTCTGCTCTGCTTGGGTAAGCATTTCGGACGACAGATCAGAGGCCGTGATGCGGTGTCCACCCTTGACCATCTCTAAGGTGAGATTCCCTGTGCCGCAGCCAATCTCAAGTATCGACTGGCCTTCTGAAATGGCAAAAGTGGCACGCAAGTAGTGCCACCACGCCGCATAGTCGAGGTGATTCATCCAGTCATCATAAACAAGGGCCAAAGAAGTATAGGCGGTGGTCATAGGGAAACGCTCTTGGCTTCGCCCCACAGTCGCTCGAGGCTGTAGAAATCACGCGAGTCTTCCGTAAATACATGCACGACCACGGTCACCAAGTCTAGCAAAATCCACTTGCCATCAGGGTCGCTCTCTACTCCAGTAGGTAAAATACTCACTTTAGCCAATTCACGCTGTACATGCTCTAGAATCGCAAAGGTCTGCGTGCTTGAGTTGCCGCTAACTATGACGAAAAAATCTGCGACCACAGATAACTCTCGGAGATCAAGTATAGTCGGCCGCAGTCCCTTTTTATCTAGGGAGAGGGCAGCCACTCGCCGTGCTAGGTCAAGTCCATTAATACCCGGTCACTCCTCTCTGATAAAGTCTTTTCCGAGGACAATCGTGACGTCGGAACTGTGGGGCCCTGCCTCGCTGACCAAGAGACCCCGTCCGAGCGCACGAAAAACCATCTGCCCCGCGGCATCTTTACGTTGGTGTGCCGTTATCTGTGTCTTTTCTACTGTTTCAGTAGATGTTTCGATGGCGATGACATTAAAGCCTCTCCGCCTGAGAGCTCGCGCCACGGGCTGCCCAGAGGAATTGCCCGTAGCATCGCGTATCATGACGGTAACTGCACTCGTCTCTTCGCGCGTGTTTTGCCAGAAGCGCTCCCCGAGGAGAGCATCGAGAGCAGCATCATCGATGAGCCAGTAACTAGCGCCATTTATCCAGCCCTCGTTGCCGGGCATCGTCCACATCGCGACTTTGTCCGCTGCCACTTTATCTAAATGCGGCAAATGCCGGAGTACAGTAGCACCATCGATATTGGTGCGCACACTGCTTAGGGCTATTTGCACAATCTCATTGACCCGCAGCAAGTTAACCGGACGAATAAATGTTCTCGTCATGGCGAGAAGGAATGACTGCTGGCGTGCAATGCGCCCAATATCCCCATCCCAACCCCGGTAGCGGACATACTGCATGGCTTTATCGCCGTCGAGAACTTGCTGCCCTTTTTTAAGGTTGATGAGTAAGTCCTGATACGGGTCGTGGTAGTACATATCTTTTTCCACAAAATAGTCCACGCCACCAATGGCGTCAATCACACGACTGAAAGCATTGGTTTCTACGCGCACATAGTAGTGAATAGGTAGGTCGAGCAACTGCTCTACAGTATCGACAGCCAGCATTATGCCCCCGTAGGCATGGGCATGGTTGATTTTGTCGAGTCGCGTTCGGCCAGGAATCCTTACCCTGCTATCACGCGGAATGGAAAGGACATTAACCGCTGAGGTGGCAGGGTCAAAACTAGCCACGATAATGGTATCAGTCCTTAGTGCCCCCTGCGTACCCCCTGGTAGGAGGCCTCTATCAGCGCCGAGAACTAGAATGTTGACGCGCTCGTTGATCATGGGGGGAGTAAGCACCACAGGCCCGTCTCCCGGAGGACTCGCGCCTAGGCTATTAAACAAAACAACGGTTGCGCCTACCATGCCGCATACCAAAAGCCCCAGTGCGGCGCTTACATATCGCAACACCTTGTGCATAAAAAATCTGCCTCCTAACCTGCATTCCCACCAACGCATAACGAGGTACACTTATGGTTGCATGGTCTGGTTGTATTGTCGCACTCCGTGTTTTTCTCTTGTTGTTATAAGCGACCTCTGTGGTTGGATAAGGATCCCTCTCCATGGTGAAGGGTAGGAGACGATAGAAGGCATCTGCCGAATGATTGTCACCGTGCCCTCACTTCCTCGTTAGGTGTCAACGGGAATGCAGGTCCTAAATGTCCACTTATGCTTATCTTATCATGAAAGGATCAGAGCACGTAGCGTGGTTCTCTGGTATATATAGCCTATTTTTATAGATATAGTTCTCTACTGCGTCAGGGACTAAGTAACGAATAGATTCCCCGCTGGCCACGCGGCGACGCACATCAGTAGAAGAAATCGCCATGGCAGGCACTGAGATGAAGTGTATATTGCCCTGATCGCGAAAGCGCGCTAAGTCCTCTTTAGCCATGTAATTTTCGAGCGTGAAACCGGGCCGGCTAGCGGCCACAAAGTGACAAGACTTGAGTAACTCTCCGGCGCGATGCCAAGTGAGTATGTCGCGCATCACATCGGCACCCGTTATAAAGTAGAGCTCGGCAGCGCTACCATACTCCGCCGCAAGCTGCATCACGGTATCAAAGGTATAGGAATGACCTGGTCGGTCGATTTCAAGCCGCGCAATTTGAAAATCTGGATTACTGGCAATGGCCAAGAAAGTCATCAGGTAACGGTGTTCTGCCCCCGTCACCTGTCGGCCTAATTTATGCGGTGGCTGCCCTGAGGGGACAAAAAGTACCTGCTCTAAAGAAAACTGATGTCTCGCGGCTTCCGCAGTAACGAGATGACCTAGGTGGATGGGGTCAAAAGTACCCCCCATAATTCCTATGCGCATAGCAACCACCCCCTACATGGGCTCATCGTCATAAAAATTGAACTCTGCTGCTCCAATGCGTACCGCTGCGCCTTCACTAATGCCGGCTTGCCGCAGCTTGTCAAATACCTTGAGCAGACGCAATGACCTTTGCAGACGCACTACTGACTCCTCGTTGTCGAGGTCGCAACGTGCTACTAACCGTTCGACTTGTGTACCCCTGACCACAAACACGCCTTCCTCTTGGCTGACAGTGAGTGGCTCTTCGGGGGCAGCCTCGGGCAAGGTGCCTACTTGATGTATGAGAGGAGCGGGGGTAGCCTCGACAAGTTCCAGTACCCGGTAAAGTAAAGGCGGAACTCCTTCGCCGATTACTGCCGAAATAGGAAAAACTTCGAGCGAGAGCCCCCTCACCCTTTCCATCAGCACTTCTAGTGCTTCGGCATCGACAATGGCATCTACTTTGTTAAGAGCGACGACCTGTGGGCGAGTCGCCAAGAGAGGAGAGTAACTAGCCAGCTCTCGGTTGATAGTGATAATGTCTTCGATGGGGTCTCTCCCCTCGGTGCCGGCACCATCCACCACGTGAATGAGGACGCGAGTTCTCTCGATATGCCGCAAGAACTCGTGCCCGAGCCCCTGCCCGGTGTGTGCTCCCTCAATAAGACCGGGAATATCGGCCATAATAAAGCTCTTGCCACCTATGGCCACTACCCCGAGATGCGGCTCAAGGGTGGTAAAAGGATAGTCGGCAATTTTGGGGCGAGCTTGCGAAACTACTGAAAGTAAGGTAGATTTGCCGGCATTAGGGAAGCCGACTAACCCGACGTCCGCGATGCTCTTTAGTTCGAGCCTAATCTCTCTCTCTTTGCCCGGCTCCCCTTTTTCGGCATAGGTGGGTGCTTGATGCACGGAGGTGGCAAAGCGGGCATTACCTCGCCCTCCCCTACCGCCAGCAAACAAAAGCACCTGTTCCCCGGGCGTGGCTAGGTCAGCGAGAACAATATTGGTTTCTTGGTCGTAGACAACCGTGCCAGGGGGCACGCGCAGCGTAACAGCTTCACCCGCCCGACCATGGCGATTTTGTCTGCCGCCCTGCAGGCCGTCCTCGGCGCGGTAGTTCTTCTTGTAGCGATAATCCATCAAAGTATGCGAGTTAGGATCAGCCACTAAGTAGACATCGCCGCCCCTTCCGCCATCGCCACCGGAGGGACCCCCCTCAGGAACGTATTTCTCGCGGCGAAACTGCGAGGCCCCGTTTCCTCCGTTACCGGACTTGACGGTTATGCGAACTCTATCAATAAACATCGACTGCCACCTCTCCATGTCCGGCCACAAAACAGGCCAGAAGCTCGGTCCCTGCGCCGCTAAACTTCATGTGCCAGTTGCCGCTCTGCACTGAGAGCTCGAGCGCAACTTCGGCAACTCCTAAGTCTGTTGCCAGCCCTTGATAGTGTGCCCAAAGAGTGGCCAGACTTAGCTCGCAGGCAGGCCACTTCTCACCAAAATATTTCCAATCGCCAGTGGCCTGAAAACGGAGTTTTAGGCCACTGCTTTCTGCTAAACTCCATATATCGAATACGGCGCAGCTGAGCGTAGGACTCTCGAGGTTAAAAACGAGACTGGCGGTGCGCACGCGATCTGTAATCTTGTCTAATTTTAGTAGTATATCTGAAGTTGGTTTTTGTAACTGCAAAAAACCATAAACTAACTGCAGGTCATTTTGTAAATCGTGGCGAAAGCGGGCAAAGCGAATGGCCACATCGGGAAACAGATGTGCGGCCACGGACTTCTCCTCGCCTAAGAAAAAAACCCGGCTCTCCGGGTTCTTCTCGGTCAACATTAATTAGCTTCGATGGCGTAGACACTGACCTTTTTGCGGTCTTTATCTAAGCGTTCGAAGGCAACCTTACCAGTAACAAGGGCGAATAAGGTGTCGTCGCTGCCAATACCTACGTTAAAACCAGGATGTACCTTGGTGCCACGTTGGCGAACAAGAATTGTTCCGGCATTGACGCTTTGTCCATCTTGACGCTTCACCCCAAGTCGCTGCGAATGACTGTCGCGACCATTTCTAGAACTACCTACGCCTTTCTTATGTGCCATTTACTGCACCTCCCCTAGTTAACGGTAATAGATTCGATGACTAATTTTGTGAAGGGTTGACGGTGACCGTTCTTTTTACGGTAGCGGGACTTTGCCTTGTAACGGAAGATAATGATTTTCTTTTCTCTACCATGTTCCATTACTTTAGCGGCTACAGTGACGTTAGGCAGGAGCGGAGTCCCAAAAACGGTTTCACTCCCTTGTGATACTGCGAGAACCTCGGTGAACTCATACATGTCACCGACATTAGTCTCGAGTTTCTCGACCATAACCATGTCGCCTGGTTTAACCCGGTACTGCTTGCCACCCGTTTCGATAACTGCAAACATACTGGCACCTCCTCTAGTTTGACTCGCCGTTTCGCGGGGGCACAAGGCTCTTTCATCCCTTAACGAGCGGTATCAGGTTGCCATCGCCAGATAAGACAACCTTACAAGTTCCTATTTTATCACGCAGGGCTGGCGCGGTCAATCGCTAATCTTAGACGTCTACTGTGCGTCAATTTCACGCAGCAAGACAAAGGCGCAGGTCAGCGCAGTAACACCTAACGACTGGTAAAACAGATCGTAGGTAAGTTTAGCGACCACCTGCATACCTGTGGGCAGAAATGCTATGGCAGTGCTTGCTAAGCCTGTCAGGAGACTCCCTATGACAAGCAGGGCCAGGACCCACCACCATCTGCCGTCAATCATTTTCCAAGCGACGGAAAACGCCTCGGTGACACCGTAGTCCTCCAGCACAATCAAGTGAAAGAGAAAAACCAATTTAACGGCGATAATTAGGCCTGGCACCACAAGTAAAATACCACCTACTATGATAGCCGCCATGTACAGCAGCCCCGCCCCTGCGACTGGAAGAAGCTTGCTGGCTGACAAAGACATCGCTACACCCAAGTCCGCCTTGCCGACTAGGGCATCACGAGACATCTTAATAAGAATTACGGCACCTAGCAGGCTAAGCAAAATCATTAAGCCAAAATAGAGGATAAGCTCTGGCCACACTACGGGCCCCAAAGTAGCCCCTAACAAGCGCGAAGATAAATAGCCTTGCACCAAGACCGAAATAGCCGCGGGGAGAAATATGACGGGGTTGGCTAGGAGCAGATCGAAGCCACGCTTGATGACATCCCCTAGTTGCGCAAATTTCAGACCGTTCATTAATAAAGCCCTTCTCGACTCCTAACTTTGGCCAAATTCACTCTACGAGGATAATTGTACCACGGAGACGAGGTGCAGAAGTTGCCCCAGTAAAACTATTTATGCTTCTCTTTTAGGCGCGATAAACAACTTGGCGCGAGCATAGGTCCGCTGTACCTTGACGATTTCAAAGGTGGCTTTTTTACCCACGAGGTCGGCAGCGTTCTCCACCTGGATGACATAGCCCTCAAGCCGCGTTACCCCATCTTCGGGTCGGTTATTGTGCACGCTATCGATGAGCAAGGTATGTATCTCGCCTAGGGCCACGGGAACAGCGGTCCTTTCTACCTCTTCCACTGAACCTGACAAGGCAATTTTGTACTCATCGGAATTCATCTGCTGCGAACCCCGAATAAAGATACGTTTTTCGGTCTCGCGCTCTAGACGCTCGAGATTAACCGCGTTGACGCCTATCAAGTTACCAGCGGTAACGGGATGCACCTGAATCAACACAGCAGGGTCGACGGTAGCCTTGAGAAAGCGTTTGAGCTCCCCCTCAATGCGACTACCGGCTATCTCTTCTGACAGCATTAGGCCCGTACCGTCACAGCAAGGGCAATTCTTCTGCAAGAGTTCGCTGATGCTCTGCCGTACCTTTTGCCTGGTCATCTCAACGAGGCCTAGTTGGGTGAGCCCAAGAATTGAGGTCTTGGTCTTGTCTCGCTGCACGGCTTCTTGCAGAGTGGTGAGCACCTTCTTCTGGTGTTCCTCTTTCTCCATGTCGATAAAGTCAATGATAATAATGCCGCCGATATTTCTTAGCCGCAGCTGACGGGCGATTTCTCGCGCGGCCTCGAGGTTGGCCTTAAGTATGGTGTCGGCTAGATTGGTGCTGCCCACAAACTTGCCGGTATTGACGTCGATAGAAGTAAGCGCTTCTGTCTGGTCTATGACAACATAGCCACCACATTTAAGCCAGACACGGCTCTTCAGTATTTTCTCTAATTCAAGTTCTAGGCCAAAGGCTTCGAAGATGGGCTCTGCCTGCTGAAACAAGAAGATTTTGTCCTTGAATTCTGGCCCGATATCGTCCATTAAAGATAGGATTTGCTCATATTCCTCGGCGCTGTCTACAAACAAGCGCTGCACGTCATGGTCAAAGCTGTCGCGAATAATGCGGTAAAGTAGGCTCAAGTCCTTATGCAGGAGACTTGGCGCTTTGGCTACTTTGCCGCGATTTTTTATTCGTCGCCACAACTTGTCTAAGAAATCGATATCTTTCTTGAGATCTTCCGCCGCACAACCTTCCGCCATGGTGCGCACGATGACGCCCATGCCCGCGGGGAGAAACTCTCGCACCAGTTTACGCAAGCGGTCTCGCTCTTCCCCACCCGATATACGGCGCGACACGCCTACATAGTCGACTGTGGGCATGAGCACCACAAAGCGCCCCGGCAAGGAAATATGGCGCGTGACCCTAGCACCCTTGGTGCCGAAGGGATCTTTGGCCACCTGCACAATGACATGCTGGCCTGCCTTGACCACATCTTTGATCGAAGAGTTGCTCGTGATTTTTTCGGGGATTTCATCGAGGCCTTCGACATTTTCTAAGGCATCATCGACATAGAGAAAAGTATTCTTAGGGAGCCCCACATTAACAAAGGCAGCCTGCATGCCAGGCAGGACATTGGCCACCTTCCCCTTGTAAATATTACCCACTACACGTTGTTCGGCATTGCTCTCCATGTAGAACTCAACTAGTTCACCATTCTCTAAAATCCCGACCCTAGTGTCTCGGGTGCCGCAACTGATGATAATCTCTTTAACCAAGATCCTCCCTCCTTTCTAACCATCTCTCCAGCGGCGTAACTAGTTCGTTGCCCCCAAGGTATAGTTCCTTACGCAGTACGCGGCCAGAGCCCCAGGTTTCATTGACCAAAGACCCGAGCAAACTTAGGTATTCATCGGGGCGTAGCACGGTTGGCTCCCCATTGCTGAGTATGGCGCACAACTTGTGGCCGACAAGCTCTGACTTTCTGACCAGTGGCTTTGCATCCACCTGCTTAACATTCTTCTTCGTCTCTTTCCTAAAGATGACACTCTCTAAGGCGGCAAATTGCCGCAGGGCTTCCTCCACCGCACTACTCTCGGGCAGATCGATCTCGTACTCAGTAAAGGCCACCTCGGCAGCTAAAGGCCTTGCTTTGGCGTTAACCACAGCGCCCCCTAGGAAGCGAAACTGCTCATGGCCTGGTGTGGCCGACAGCCTATCCTCTAGTTCAGCGAGTGCTAGAGGGCGCGCTAGGGTTAGGTCGACATAGTCGGCGTGGCTACGATACCCTAGGGGCATGGGGGCCGCTAAGGACATAATGGGATGCGGATTAAAGCCTTGACTGAGCGCGAGAGGGAGTTCGGCGCGCCGAAAAAGACGGTAGTAGGCTCGATGGGTATCGAGGTGAGAGATGTACCCTAGTTCGTCCGCGCGGGCAAATTTGAGCCACAGCCTCATTCTCGACGCCCCCTTTCGGTAATAGTGCCTACGTGGAGCGCGGGGCACACGCCGCAGTCTTCACAAGACCCACTAGCACAGTCACCTGTCAGGGCAGCCTGACGTGCCCGCTCTCTCTCCTGCCACAAAAACTCCTTGCTAACCCCTGGAGAAAGATGCTCCCACGGCAACACCTCCGCAAATAAGCGCTCGCGGTTGGCGAAGGCGGCCGCGTCCAAGCCAACTTCGGCAAAAGCTTCCATCCACAAATCGAAGCGGAAGTGCTCGCTCCAGGCGTCAAATGTGCACCCGCGCCGGTAAGCGTCAAGCAAGACTTTGCCTAGTCTCCTGTCTCCTCTACTAAAGACGGCCTCGAGAAAGCTTGTGGTCGCCTCATGGTAGACAAACTTCACCCTTTTATCTTTGCGTAGCCGCTCTTTTAAGTAGCTCTGCCTCTCTTCTAAGGCCTGCATAGAACACTGCGGCTCCCATTGAAACGGGGTAAAAGGCTTCGGGACAAAGGACGAGACGCTGACGGTTAGCGGCAAGATTCGGGCCGCGCGGGAGATTAACACTAACATTTCGTCGAGGTCGGCATAGGTCTCCGTCGGCAACCCCAGCATAAAGTAGAGTTTGACGCTACGAAAGCCTAAGTTTTTGGCGCCATGTAAGGCTTCAAGGAGAGCCTCACCGGTCACTTGCTTGTTGATAACATCTCTCAAACGCTGGGAGCCAGCTTCAGGCGCGAGCGTAATGCCGGACTTGCGCACTTTAGCGACATCTGCTGCCAAGCTTACCGAGAAACTATCGACCCGCAAGGAGGGCAGAGAGATATTGACCCCTTGGCAACTAAACTTGTCCACTAAGTCTTTAACGAGAACCCCGATGTTACTGTGGTCCATTGTGGAAAGCGAGGCGAGTGACACTTCCTCGTAGCCGGTGTGGAGAATGGCCTGCTGCGCGGCAGCGACCAAGACAGTGGAGTTAAACTCGCGCACTGGTCGATAAGTCATGCCCGCCTGACAAAAACGACAGCCCCTGGCGCAACCACGAAAAATCTCCAGCAGTACCCGATCGTGCACGATGTCTAGGTAGGGGAGCACCGGCGCCACTGGTATATGTTCGATGCCCAAAGCCGCTACTACCCTTTTTTCTATGGTTGTAGGCAGGCATGTCTCTTTAGCCCGCAGCCCGCGAAAAGCCTCGTCAACACCGTACAGTGGCTCATAGAAGCTCGGCACATAGACGCCTTTGATCTCTGCGAGCGCGTTAAGAGTCGCCTCTCTGCTCCTCGTGGCGGCCTTTCCTTGGCGCAACACCTCTAAAATGTCAACTATAACTTCTTCGCCCTCGCCTAGGACCACCAGATCGACAAAATCTGCCAAAGGCTCGGCGTTGTAGGCACAGGGGCCACCGACAATGACGAGGGGGTGTTGCTCCTTACGGTCGGCTGACAAGAGAGGGATACCTGCCAAATCTAGCATCCCCAAAATATTAGTGTAACTGAGCTCATACTGCAGGGTAAACCCCAGCACATCGAACTCGTCGAGCGGAGAAAATGTCTCTAGGCTGTAAAGTTTCACCTGGCTGGCACGCATGAGAGCTGCCATATCTACCCAGGGAGCAAAGGTACGTTCGGCTGCCGCATAGGGCAAGTCGTTGATAGCCTTGTAGAGGACTTTTAAACCTAGGTGCGACATACCCACTTCGTAAACATCGGGAAAAGCCAAGGCCACCCTGACCTCTACAGAGTGCTTGTCCTTTCGCACGGCGTTGACTTCACCACCGATGTAGCGAGCGGGCTTAAGAACCCGCGGTAGAATACTCTCAATCACTTTTGGAATCATCACTGGCCTCCTGAAATCTGCTTCACTACTATTATAGCCTACGATCATTAACAATGTCAGAAAAGGTGAGCACTGTTCCTTTTGCCAGCAGAGCGCGGCAGAGCAAGTCTTCGCTCACGGTCAGTACTTCACCGTTTGGCCGCACCACATTAAACACATGGTAACACCCGGGAGTCATCGCCTCTACTGCCTCCGCTGCCGAGGTGTCAGACAGCACCATGACCAATTTCCCGGGCAATACTCTTTTGTGCCACAATTCCGCCGTACGAGTTGTGACATAATTCATCAGCATGTAAGGAAACATTTTTTTCTCCTGCCGGGCCGCGTGAAGCAGAAACAAAGCAAGGGCCACGGCGTTAATGCTGACGACTCCGAGCAAAAACAAAACCGTGGCCGCCCCCAAAAAAATCCATACAGCGCGGAAGGTATGTGTCAACACGCGCCGGGTGCCTGCCCCGAGGCCGTCTTGTCCCACGCAGTAGCTTCTGAGAATGCGCCCACCATCAAGCGGCAAGATCGGCAAGAGATTTACGAGCAACAAGAGCACATTACTCTCTAGGAGGGCCACCCCCCAGGGGGCCCCGTAGTAGAAGAGGCCGATGACCAAGAGGACCAAGCTATTGGCGGGCCCCCCTAGCGCGAGGGTGGCCTCCTCGGCGGGGTCACCGCTAGCAAAACCACGCAGCTTGGCCACGCCGCCAAAGGGCATCAGCTCGATTTCCTCTACCTCTAGCCCGAGATTCTGCGCGGCAAACATGTGGCCGAGCTCGTGCACGAGGACGGAAAAAAGCATAACTAGGGTCAAAGTGGCATCCCCTAAGGTTAGTGAGACAAGTAGCCACAACAAAAAAAGATAGTGAACCCTGAGGTTCACCCCTAGGACCTGGCCTACCCTCATCGACCATGCACCCGCACCAGAGGGTCAACGTAGTTTCCCCCTTGGAGCACCGCGAAGAACACCCGCCCGCTGCTGCCCACACGCCCTAAAACGGCTCGCGCCGCCACTCTATCGCCCAAGGTGACGGCAATGTCACTTAAGTCCCTATAAATTGTATACATGCCCGTGCCATGAAAGACCCTGACCTCACCTAGACTGTTGTCTAGAGCCGTGACGCGTCCATCGAGAACCGCCCGCACTAGTTCACCCGGCGGAGCAACAATGTTGATGCCGCTCCAGTCCGCCGGCTGCACAGTACCCGCTACGGGCAAATTGTAGCTCGCCATGTCTGACCTACCCGTAAGGCGCGACCACACCGGCTGCACCGTCTCGTCCTCGGGGTACCAATCAAGCCAGCGCGACAAGGGGCTGACGCTCGCCGCGCCAGGAACAAAAACATAGCGCAGGTAGTGACGCAAGGTACTAGACTGGGCGCCGACCCATACTAAGAAAAGGATAATACAAGCCAAGATACCTTTGGTCAGCCAAGCAGTCAAGGGCCTGCCTTTTGCCGGCACCTTGCGACGCGGCGAAAAGGGCCGTCTGCCACGATCTGTGTACTTCCACAAAGCCTGCCGCACAAGAGTCACCTCCAGAGCACCTAGTTATCTATACTCTGGCAGGCGTACCCCTATGATTAAAACAAAATCTTCCGGTGGCGCAAATGCACATTAAGGACTAACCCTACGGCCAAAGACAGAGCCAAGTACGAACTTCCCCCATAACTCAAAAAAGGTAGCGGCAGGCCGGTCACCGGCATCATCCCCATGGTCATGCCGATATTGACGATAATCTGAAAGGCAAACCAAGTGGCAACACCAACGGCTAGAAAGCGGCCGAGGTAGTCCTTGGCCACCGCCGCAGTCCTTAAGCAGCGGTAAACTAGGAAGAACAAGGCGGCAATAAGGGCCACCGAGCCGATAAAGCCCAACTCTTCTGCCACGACAGAAAAAATGAAGTCAGTATGCTGCTCCGGCAAAAAGTTAAGGAGACTCTGTGGGCCGGCCATAAAACCTCGCCCAGTAAACTGGCCCGAGCCGACGGCAATTATTGACTGCAAGAGATGGTAGCCAGTGCCGGCGCGATCCAAAGAGGGATCCATAAAAACTAAAAGGCGAGTGCGCTGGTACTCTCTTAAGCCGTACAACCATAGTAGCGGCGCGCTAGTCAGCCCTAAGGCCGCCAGCAAAGCCATCAGTTGACGAGTGATGCCAGCGGCGTAGAGCACCGCCAGCAAGATGCCGAGAAAGACCAGCGAGGTACCCAAGTCTGGCTGTATAGCAACAAGAAGCATGGGCACGCCGACATGGACCACTGCAGTAACCAATTTAACGAGGGTGTTAATCTGGCCTAGCTTTTCAACTGTTGCCGCCAGGGTGATAACGACGGCAAGCTTGGCAAACTCTGAAGGCTGCAAAACAAAACCACCTACATTTAGCCACCTGACAGCCCCACCCCGCTCTACCCCTGCGACTAACACTAGTACAAGCAGGCCTAAGCTGGCGAAGTACACCGGCCACCTCAGTGCACCAAAGAGTTGGTAATCGAAGTAGACGGCGATAAACAAAATGACCTGGCCCACTATGATCCACATCAATTGCCGCGAGACAAAGTATAATGGATCGCCAAATTCGTTATTGAGGGAGGCGCTCCAAATCATGAGTGCTCCAAAGAGTGAGATACCAAGGTAGGATAAGTACAAACCCCAGTCAAAACTACGCAAGAGCTTTCTGTCAAAGACATCAAACAATGGGTAGTTCCTCCTGACGCACGAGGCCCTTGATGGGCAATTTGAAGTGGAGCAGGGCCCCCTCTGGCCGTATCTCTAGCTCAAGCACTGCCGCGTCATTATCGCTGTCGACAAACTCTTGCGCTGCGAGGAACAAGACCTCTTTGAGTTCATCGAGAAGCGCAGGGGACAACATGGCTCTATCGTGCACTAGTACCTGCCGCAGACGGTGCCTGGCCTGTTCTCTGCTCTTAATGCCTGTTTCCACGACGTCCCGCTCCTTTCTTGGCGACAGAGGGGACGGTTCGTTTTGTCGGTCGTTTTGCGACAAAACGAACCGTCCCCTCTGTCGCGATGTTTACCGTCCCACGCCCACAAAGCGACGCAAGAATGCTACAACACCCTCTCCACTAGCCATCTTGCGCAAAGGCACCGCTTCGCCGAGCAACCGACGAGCTATGTCGCGGTAGTGTGCGCCAGCTAGGGAGCCTTGAAGACATACTGAGGGCTCCCCCCGATTAGTCGCCACAATAGTCATTTCATCTTCGGGCACTATGCCGAGCAGATCAATACGTAAAAACTCGAGCACATCGCTTTGGCTGAGCATATCTCCGCGACGCACCATGTTCGGTCGCAAGCGATTTATGATTAATTTAGGGGAGGCAATGCCCTTACTGCGCAGTAGCCCAACCACACGATCGGCATCGCGCACGGCCGGCAGTTCAGGGGTAGTCACCACTAAAGCGTCGTCTGCTCCTGCCGTGGCAACATGGAAGCCAGTATCGATACCGGCTGGCGAATCTACGAAGACGTATTCATGCGTCATAGCCAGTTCGCTGACAATTCTCTTCATATCTTTCTCCTGCACGCGGCTACTTCTGCTTTGCAGAGCCGGCAAGAGGCTTAGGGTCGTGTACTTCTTGTGCCGAATAAGGGCTTTTTCTAACGTGGCCCGCTTCTCTAAAACGTCGCCAATATGGTAGACAATCCTGTTTTCGAGACCGAGAAACAAGTCAAGATTACGCAGTCCTAGATCCGCATCCACCAAGGCTACACTATGGCCCTTCTCTGCCAAGGCCACGCCAAGGTTTGCGGTAGTAGTGGTTTTCCCTACGCCACCTTTGCCCGAAGTCACGACAAACACTTTACCCATAGCACTATTAAACCTCCCCTGTGGAGTGTTTTATAAATAGTGTTTCGCCGTGTTTCCACAAACTCCTTTTGCTAGGGGGACTATTGACCAACTCTTTCTAGTTTTAGGCGAAAGTACTCGTCTAGCAATTTACGGGCGATGGGAGCGGCGGCAGTACCTCCGCTCCGACCATGCTTGACTAACACGGAAACGACTATTTCCGGGCTACTTACAGCGTCAACCGCAGCCCAACCTGCGAACCAACCGTGGGAGTCAACAAAACGGCCTCCCTCCATGACCTCAGCGGTACCGGTCTTACCAGCCGAGAAGTATGGGGCCCCACGAAAAACCCCGGAGGCAGTTCCACTATTAAGACCAAGACCGGTGACTTGGGTCACTTGGCGCAGACCCTCTTGTAGATGCCGCCACTCTGTATCGTTGATAAGTCCGGCAGGATTTTGCGGAGTGCGAAGCAAGGAGGCCACCAGTTTTGGCTCGGTCTGGTCTACTACCTCTCCTGCCGCTGACACCACCCGCTCAACCAAGAATGGCTGAAAGCGATGGCCCGTCGCAAGCATGGCCATGAAATTAGCTACTTGTAGTGGTGTGTATCTATGAGCGCCCTGGCCGATGGCAATATCGGCCACCTCGCCGGGGTAGGGATTGAGTGGCCTCCTATCGGATGGATTGCGGCGCAAGTGTGCTCTAATTCCTTCTCTAAATCGCTCGCTGGTGGGTAGGACCCCTGTGTCATGTCTAAACCCTACTAATTCTGGTAGCGATACCGGCACACCTAAGCCCATAAATGCGGCCACATCGGCAACTTGGTCTAGAACAAGGGCAGCCCCCCGGGAGCGCAACAATTCAAAGCCGAGCTGGTAAAAATAGACATTGCAGGAGACCCGCATGGCATCAAGATCACTTACCTGCCCGTGTCCGGTACCAAACTGCTCGATCCAGCAGCCCTTCCCGCCCGGTCCGAGCATGGCCTCGTCATGTAGCCGCCCAGTGCAGACGACCGGCGGCCGCAGGAGCAGGTTCGCCTTAGCACCGGAGATCAGCCCCGCGATTTCTGTTACGGGCTTAAACATCGACCCTGGGGCTGCGGCTACTAGGGGCTTGGCCTCAAGTGGTCGAGCTGGGTCCGCACTTAAGCTGGTAAAGTCTCGCGACAGATGGGCCGGTGCAAAATTCGGAATGCTAATAAACGACAGGATACGGCCGTCACGCGGGTCAAGGGCCACTACAGCAACCTCATGCGCCTCGGGGGCCGTGGTCTCACGCAGTTTTGGCAGAAACTCATTGACGAGCCAAGTCTCTACACTCTGCTGCAACTCGGCGTCAATAGTAAGTTGCACATTGTTACCTGGTACAGGCTCAATTTTCTCTACTTCGCGCATCAAACGACTGAGTTTGTCTACCTCTACTACCTGCGAGCCGTCCACCCCCCGCAAAGAAAGATGCGGGCCCACAAACTCAAACGCGGCCTCGACTCCCCATCTACCCACGCGGCTATCAAGTCGGTAGCCGGTCAGTCCGGCGTCCACTAGGGCGCGCAACTCCTCTGGCCCCCCCGTAAAGCGCCCTAAACCACCTAAAATGTGGCTGGCTATGCTCCCTAAGGGGTAGGTACGCACTGGCTGCACGTCGACAAAAACGCCGGGCAACTCAAGGCGTCTTTCTTCAATAAGGAGAAGTCTCGGGTCGTCAAAGGGCAGGGCTATGTCGGTCAAGCGAACTGGTTGCCAGCGCCTAAACCTATTGGCATGAAAGCGACTTTTGAACGTAGCGACAGAGATCTCTGGGTCGAGACCCTCGGGGTCAAGAATGGCGACCAATGTTTCTAGGATATCTTCGAGCTCTGGAGCCCGCGTGTGATACATCGAGACGAAGTAGCCGGGTGCATTGCTGGCCAGCACCACCCCACGAGAATCGACAATCTTACCGCGAGGGGCTAGTTGCACTATTTGGCGGAACCTATTTTCGTCCGCGCTTTGCCTGTACTGTGCACCCAAGACGATCTGCAACATCCCTAAACGAAAAACCATGACCAGTAAGGCGATGAGAACAGCCATGATCAGGACATTAAGGCGGTGAGGAAACTCTTTTTCCAGTTAGTCCAGCTCCTCTCTTTGACTAGGCAGCAGTCTTGTCAGCCACTGATGCACCCAGGGCATCAGTGCGGCATTTACGAGAACTGTAGGGATGAAGACGGATACAAAGGCGCGCCGCCACCAGACAGCAAAAGCCACGTTAGAGAGCGCCAAAACGACGAGCTCAAAAAACGCGGTGCCCAGAAAACCCACAACGACCGGCACTAGGTAGGCGTCCCGATAAACATGCCTCTCCAAGTACCCGGTGAAATACCCGATAAGTACTAGTGGCAGTGCGGCTAGGCCTAGAGCGGTGCCGAGAACGAGGTCGGCAAGTAAGCCTATCCCAAAACCCGCCATTAGACCAGCTAGAGCCCCGTAAGATAGAGAGACCACAGTGACAACAGCCACCAAAACATTAACCCTGCCGCCAAAAACAGCGAAATGTGGCAACACTGTGCCCTGCAGCACTACGGCCACAAATCCGAGCAGCACCACGCGCAAAAAGGCTTTGCTCAAGGCGCACCACGCCTTAAGACAAAAACCTCTTCCAAGCGCTCTAAATCAACTGCCGGCATGATGCGCGCAAATTTTAGCAGGCCATCTGCGCTGACAAAAATTTCTTGAACATGGCCGATGACAAAAATTTGATCCCTAGGGAAAATGGCTCCTAAACCCGAGGTGGTAATGACGTCTCCTTCGCTAATGGCAAAGTCACGCGGTAGGCGTGGCAAGCGGACCATGCCCCGCGCACCCGGATCTCCCTCGGCGATAGCCCCGTGCCGGCTAGCCTGCACCATCGCCGCGATACCACTGCGCGGGTCGGTAATAAGCAGCACGGTCGCCGTGCTCTCTGTTACTTCGATAATTCTGCCCACGGCTCCGCTCGGTGTCACTACCGGATCGTCAACAGAGATACCATGGCGGGACCCCCTGTCAATGATCAAATCGCTATGCCAAGCCACGAACCCCCGCGAAATGACACGCGCCATAGTTAAGGGAAGTAGAGGACGCTCGTCGCGATAATTTAGCAACTCCCGCAGTCTCTCTGCCTCCGCCTTGGCCTCCAGTAAATTGGTATTCTGAAACTGCAAGGCCGCCAGTTCTGCTCTAAGCCGCGCATTGTCGCGCCCTAGCTGCCGTAGCTCTAAAACGTATCGCGTAGTGCGGCGCCCGAGGTCGACCACAGAGGCCAAAGCCCTCTGCACGGGTGCTACGGCACCGCTGACATAATATTCAACGAGAGAAACATTATCTCCCTCGCGTGCGGAGAACATCAACAGCCCCGTGAGAAGAACGACCACGAGGAACAAAAGAATGACCTGTCTGTTCTGCCACCTAAATATCATGCCCATTCCCCGCTATCTAGTTTTGGGAGATGCGTCTAATCTCCTTAATAGATTCAAGTGGTCAAACGTTTTTCCTGCACCCTCCACCACCGAAGTTAGCGGATCTTCTGCCATCAGTACGGGCATGCCCGTTTCCATGGCTATAAGCTTATCGAGCCCTCGCAGCAGGGAGCCCCCCCCCGTCATCACCATGCCGCGGTCCATAACATCGGAGGCGAGTTCAGGCGGAGTGCGCTCAAGCGTGGCCTTAACAGCCTCGACAATACCTCGCACGGCCTCCGCTAGGGCATGGCGCACCTCGACGGAGCTCAAAGTCAGGGTTTTCGGTAGCCCGGTCACTAAGTCGCGCCCGCGCACCTCCATCACGGTTTCGCCCATGGGGTAGGCAGAACCAATGGTAATTTTTACTTCTTCGGCAGTGCGTTCGCCAATCAGGAGACTGTAGTTCTTTTTGACGTAGACGACAATCGCTTCATCCATTTCATCGCCACCCGAGCGAATAGACTGATGGGTGACAATGCCGCCGAGGCTTATAATGGCAACTTCGGTCGTTCCCCCACCGATCTCCACAATCATGTTCCCCGTTGGTTCATTGACGGGCAAGCCCGCCCCAATCGCCGCAGCCATAGGTTCCTCAATGGTGTACGCTTCCCTGGCACCGGCACTAATGGTGGCGTCTTTGACTGCGCGCTTTTCAACTTCTGTCACTCCAGCAGGCACACAGACAATGACCCGCGGCCGAAAGAAGTAACCGCCCTTAGTGGCGCGGCGAATGAAAGCCTTGAGCATTTTCTGGGTAATGTCAAAATCGGCTATAACACCGTCTCTGAGGGGGCGCACGGCGACGATGTGCCCAGGTGTACGACCAATCATGGCCTTGGCGGCCTCCCCTACTTCCAGGAGCTCATGGGTTTCGCGATTTATGGCGACTACGGAGGGCTCCCTGAGGACAATGCCTTTTCCTCTCACATAGACCAGTGTGTTTGCCGTTCCTAGGTCAATACCCATATCCCGCGCGAAGTACCGATTCAAAAAGTTCATCAGATGCTTTCTTCTCCTTTACGTAAGACCCTTTTCTTTAAGACTTAGTATAACCTCACGGCCAAAAATAACATGGTCCAAAACCTCTATACCCACGATCCTTCCTACCTCCATGAGGCGACGCGTGACTTCGATGTCCTCGCGCGAAGGGGTGGGGTCTCCACTAGGATGGTTGTGGGCCACAATGACTGAGGCTGCGCTATGACGAATGGCCGCGCGAAAGACCTCGCGCGGATGCACGATGGACGAGTTTAGGCTGCCGACCGACACTTCTTCTAAACCAAGAAGGCGGTTCTTGGTGTTGAGGAGCACGGCATAAAAACGCTCCTTCTCTTCATAGCGAAACCGCTCTGCTAGTATGTATTGCACGTCTCGCGGGGACTTGACCACCGCAGGCTCGCTACCTGTGAGATGCATGCGCCGCGACAGCTCAACGACGGCTAAGAGGAGCACGGCCTTGGCAGGACCTATGCCCTTAATTTCGCACAGCTCGCCATAGCTCATGTGCACTAACTTGCCGACATCTCCCGCCTTAATAAGCACACGCTGTGCCAAGTCTAGCACATTCTCGCCCTTAAGGCCCGAGGTCGCCATGAGGATAGCCAGCAACTCAGAATTAGACAGCTGATGTGCGCCCCTTGAGAGCAGCCTCTCGCGCGGGCGCTCTGTGCGGGGCAAGTCTTGTATCGCCACGACCCTACCTCCAAGCCTCCGTCACTTCCACACCCCACTGCCTGAGAAGCCCACATAGTTTCGTCAGTGGTAGCCCCACGACATTGTTGTAACAACCCCGAATACTCTCTACGAAGAGTGCCCCGCGCCCTTGAATACCATAGGAGCCTGCCTTGTCTAGTGGCTCAGCGGTGGCCACATAAGCTGCTATCTCTTGTGCAGAGAGGGGTCTAAAGGTTACTTCCGTACACACCGAGCCGAGCAGGTACTGACCATCGGGCCTTACTATGGCGACGCCAGAGACGACTTCGTGCGCCCGACCAGATAATCGCTGCAGCATGTAGCTAGCGTGCTCACTGTCGCGCGGCTTGCCAAAGATCTCTCCCTCTAGGGCCACCACGGTATCCGCCCCGATAATGACAGAGTCTCGGGGCACTTCTAGTCTACCAAAGACAGCGCCGCGCGCCTTGCCAAGCGCATATTCTCTGGCGAGGTGCTCTGGGTTCCCCCACAGTACCTCACTCTCCAGAAAACTAGAGGGCACTACGATAGGCTCTACGCCTATCTGTCGTAGCAATTCAAGGCGGCGTGGCGAAGCAGAAGCTAAGTAGAGCGGCCTCACTAGAGTGCCCGATACGCCAAGTAGCCCAAGATGAGCCCGAGCACACCCGCCACCGAGAGCCGTAGCGTCAGGCCGAAGGTCAGAGACAGCATACCTAAGTCTAAAGCAAAAGGTGGCATAATACCATAGGTCGGACTCGACCAAGCGAGAAAAGGCAAGTAATCAGCGCCAAAGGTACTAAGCAGACCCCCAAGGAACACACCCACTATAAGCAGTAAGAACAGCAACCAGCCACTTCGCCTAGATTTTCCGGAACGCACCATTTCGCAGAACCTCCTTGGGCAAGTATCGATAGAGCATAGCACCCACTAGACCTACAAAGTATCCGGTGGGTACGGCAAAAAAGAGCAGGTAGGGCAGATGCACCATCAGGCCAAAATGGTTTACCAGCAGGGCTGCCACAAGAAGTTGCGTCACATTGTGTGTAACAGCGCCAAGCATGCTGAGACCAATGGCGCTGACTCTTGCCCCGCCAAGTCTCCGCACATATCCCATGGCTAGGGCACTAGTTACGGCACCCGCAAAGCTCAGAAAAAAACCGAAAGTAAGAAATGTGCCCCCTAGCAACCCCCCTAAGAGGGCACGTAGAGCCGCAATGATGGTCGCTTGCTTGGTTCCATAGGCCAGAACGACAGCTAAAGTCACGATATTGGCCAAGCCAAGCTTAGCCCCTGGGCCCAGTAACAGGTAAAAAGGGTTCGGCAACGCGGCCTCGACCACATGGAGCGCCGCCGCGCCAGCGACTAAGAGAGAGTTTCGCACCAGCACCTGTGTGTTTACTCTGCCCATAGACATACTACCTTAGTACTTCCGTGAGTGCCGCCATGCCCGATGACATGATGAACTCTTGCTCGGCAGTGATTAAGAGTGCTTCGACACCTTCCCAATCTTCGATCAGGGCGAGCCCAGCCTCCTTGCCAAGTACCATCACCGCTGTCGCGATGGCATCAGCGACGGCAGCCTTGCTGGTGACGATGGTAACGCTAGACAGGCCGCGCACTGGGCTGCCTGTTCTGGGGTCTATAATATGGGTGTAACGTATACCGTCCTCGACAAAGTAACGTTCATAATCCCCAGATGTCAGGACGGCGCCATCCATAACACTGACTACGGCTACGAGACGCTCGCGATTAACGGGGTCTTGCACCCCGACGCGGGCTTTGCGCGCGCCGAGCCAACGCGGGCTATTCGGGCGGCCGCCCGTAATGCGCACGTCGCCACCCGCATCTACCACGGCATGTCTAATGCCGCGGCTATAGATAAACTCGGTGGCTCTATCGACAATGTAGCCCTTAGCCACGCCACCGAGATCAAGGCGCGTGGCGGGGTGTTTTAAGCGCACCCACTTTTCTTCACGACTAAACTCTACATTCGTAAAACCGACACCATTCATGGCGGAGAGCAGCTCCTCGGCAGTTGGCACCTGCCTAGCCTCTGTGCCAAACCCCCACAGCCTAAGCACGGCACCGATAGTCACATCGAAAGCGCCGTTAGTCCTGCGAAAGACTTCTTCCGCGACCTCTAGCACTTCTATAGTTTCGGCACTAACCGACACTTGCGCGCCTAGAGCGTTATTAATGCGGTAGACATCGCTGCCCTCAATATGAGCAGACAGGAGTGCCTCTAGGCGCCTCATCTCTACTACAGTTTCGTCTAACACTCTCTCCGCCTCGCGGCCATCGGCCATAACGCTCACAAAAGTGTCCATCATGAGTACGTCGCGCCTTGCCGACTCCATGCTCAGGTATCCCTGCAAGACCCAGACACCACTAACTATAACAAGTAGTATGAACGCCAACAACAGTTGTTTTAATTTCAACTGACTACCTCCTAAGAAAACCGCCGAGCGTGGAGCTCGGCAGTACACTAGCCATGGATGGTTTTCATGGGGCACTTTTCGACGCACAGCCCACAATTTATGCATTTTTCATAGTCAATTACGGCCAAATTGTCCTCTAGGGAAATGGCCTTGGTGGGGCAGACCCGCACGCAAATGCCGCAGGCGATACAGCCGACCGTACAGCTCTTACGCACCTCTTTGGCCTTATCATGGGAACGACAGCGGATATGAACACGCTTCTCGGCCGGACGCAAAGAGAAAATTTGTTTCGGGCAACCTTGCACACACATGCCGCAGGCCGTGCACTTTAGGGCGTCGACCACCGGAATACGGTTAGCATCCATGCTGAGAGCGTCAAAGACGCATAGCTTGACACAGGTGCCATAACCAAGACAGCCGTACTGGCAGGCTTTGTCCCCGCCGAGCATAGCGGTTGCCGCCACGCAATCAGGTATGCCTTCGTAGGCAAAGCGGCTGCCCGCTTCAGCATCTCCCCCGTCACAGTAAGGGGTAGCCACTTGGCGCTCTACCTGGGGCAAGGGCGAAAGATTCATGATGCGGCTCAAATTGGTGAGAAGGTCATTGCCACCTACAGGGCATTTATTGATACTGGCCTCGCCCTTGGCCACAGCGGCCGCATAGGCCGAGCACCCCGGGTAGCCGCAGCCCCCACAATTTGCGCCCGGCAAGGCGACCAAGACCTGGTCATAAAGCGGGTCAGTGGGCACAGCGAACTTTTTGGCGGCAAGCCCGAGGCCTGCGCCAAAGAGAAGGCCGAGCCCCCCTAAAGAGGCTAGGGCAATGAAGATGGAACGAAGATCTAGCTGCATACAGAACCCTCCTTACAACAAGCCTTGAAAGCCCAAGAAAGACATGGACAAGAGCCCGGCCACAATGAGGGCAATGGGGAAGCCCTCTAAGGCCTTGGGGATAGGGGCATAGTCTAGCCGTTCCCTAATACCGGCAAAGACGACAATGGCCAAGCCAAAACCCACCGCACCCGCAAAACCGTGTACTAAGGACTCTACCAGCGTGTAGTTTTCATTGAGATTAATCAGTGTAACGCCCAGCACCGCGCAGTTAGTCGTAATAAGGGGAAGGTAGACGCCTAGGGCCTGGTACAAAGTTGGTGTAGCCTTAAGCATTACCATTTCGACAAACTGCACGAGCACGGCGATAACTAAAATAAAGGCGATGGTGCGCAGATACAGCATCCCAAAGGGCATTAACAAGTAGGTCTGTATGGTCCAGGTAGCCAAAGAGGCCACGGTCATAACGAAAACCACGGCCAGGCTCATGCCAACTGCCGTCTCTACCTTGCGAGACACGCCTAGGAAGGGGCAAATCCCGAGGAATCTCGTCAGGACAAAATTGTTGATAAGAATAGCCCCCAGAAAAATCACAAACAGATTAGGCACGGCGACGCACCTCCCTCTGATTCTGCACGTAGTTGATCAACCCAATAATGAGGCCAAGACCTATAAACGCCCCTGGAGGCGAGACCATAAGCTTCATCGGTTCGAAAGTTGCCGGCAAGAGTGCCAGGCCAAAGAAAGTCCCTGCACCCATTACTTCGCGCACAGAAGCGAGAATGAGGAGTGCTACCGTGAAGCCAAGCCCCATGCCGATGCCGTCAATGGCAGAGAGAAAAACACCGTTTTTTGAGGCAAAGGCTTCGGCCCGCTGCAAAATAATGCAGTTGACGACGATTAAGGGAATAAAGATGCCGAGCACCCCGTGCAGGCCAGGAACAAAGGCCTCCATGAGCAAGTCTACCATGGTAACAAAGGTAGCTATGACGACAATGTAGCAGGGAATACGAATTTTGTCGGGGATAACAGGTCGCAAGAGAGAAATGAGAATATTGCTTGCCACCAGAACAGCCGTCGCGGCCAAACCCATGCCCAGACCATTAAGGGCCGCGGTTGACACAGCCAGTGTCGGGCACATGCCCAAGAGTAGCCGCAAAACGGGGTTTTCATCAAGTAGGCCACGGAAAAATACCCGCAAACTGCTCATAATATCCTCCTAGCGGACGCCAAAACGGCGCCCCATAGTGTAGCGATCAATTAAGGGAGTAAGCCCATTCATGATGAGGATGGCATAAGTCACTCCTTCTGGCAGTCCACCATAGAGCCTGATGACGGCAGTAATAATTCCGGCCCCGAGCCCCATAATGACCCGACCTAGTTTCGTGACCGGCGTGGTCACCCAGTCGGTAGCCATAAAGAAGGCCCCTAGCATCAGACCCCCCGAAAGCACATGAAAGAGAGGGTCGCCCGAAAAGTAGCCGACTTGCCCGCGCGCGGGTAAAGCCCATGTCAAGAAAGCTACCGTCGCGATGTAGAAAAAAGGTATTTTCCAGTCGATGATCTTCTTGTAGATGAGGAACACCCCTCCCACAAGAAGCAACAGCACGGCCACCTCACCTATACTCCCCGCTTTAAAACCAAGCAGCATATCGGAGTAAGCGGGCAAGGCCTCGCCAGCCCGGAGAAGGGCTAGTGGGGTGGCGGACGAGACTAAGTCCGGGCCGACCCACGCTGTCATGCGTGCTGGCCAAGACGAGACGAGTATGGCGCGTCCGACCAAGGCAGGGTTGAAGGGGTTGTAGCCAAGACCACCAAAGACATGCTTGCCAATGGCGATGGCCAGAACTGAGCCTATGGCCACCATCCACAGGGGAGCCCCTGCGGGCACATTCAGGGCCAAAAGTAAGCCCGTGAGAGCGGCACTGCCATCCTGGACCACGGTCAACGGTTTCTTTTGGAAATGGAGGATGGCGACCTCGCCTAGAACCGCTGCCAAGACACCGGTTACAAGTATAGCCACCACATACCAACCAAAATGAAAAACAGCAAATAGTGCGGCTGGCGCTAACGCAAGTACAACCAACCACATGGCTTGGCGCACCGTCACGCCGCTATGCAAATGGGGTGAAGATGATATAGCTAGTTTCTTTATCTCCACTATCGTGCCCTCCTGGAATATCTCTTTAACGGGACTTACGGGCATAAATATCTGACTTAACGAGGCGAATCCACTGCACGAGGGGTATCCCAGCCGGGCAGACATAAGCACAAGGGCCACATTCCCTGCAGTCAAGGGCTCCGATCATTTCTGCCTCTTCTAGGCGTCCCTTCATGGCATAATGAGCCAAGGTGGTCGGCTGCAAAAACATGGGACAAGCGTCCACGCATTTTGCACAGCGCACGCAGGCGCTGACCGGGGGCGCACTAGATTCTTGTCGCGACAGAGCGAGGATGCCCGAAGTGCATTTGGTGACGGCGACCTCTAGGGTATGCACGGCCATGCCCATGAGCGGGCCACCGGAAATCAGTTTGTAGGGCGTACAGGTGAGCCCTCGCTCCGCTAGTATGTCGGCAAAAGTAGCACCTACTCTTACCCATAAATTGCCAGGCGAAGTTACACACTCGCCCCCCACAGTAACCACCCGCTCTACAGAGGGCATCCCCGTGGTCATGCCGCGGGCAATAGCCTGTGCGGTATGGACATTATTGACCACCACGCCAACATGCACGGGCAACTTGCCGGGAGGCACTTCCTTGCCTAGACAAGAATGAATAAGCTGCAGTTCAGCCCCCTGCGGGTACTTAACGGCGAGGGATGTTACCGTGATGTCGCTGTAGCGCGCTGCCGACAGACGGAGAGCAGCTAAGGCATCGGGCTTATTCTCTTCCACCCCGATATGGCCAGCGCTCGCGCCACTTGCTTTCATCAGGCAACGCAGGCCGTAAATTACTTCATCAGGGAACTCCACCATGATGCGGTGATCATCTGACAAGTAGGGCTCGCACTCCGCGCCATTTAAGAGCACAGTCTCTATCTTGTGAGCACTATTCCCCTGCAATTTGGCATACGTAGGAAAGCCACCGCCACCCATGCCCACGACACCTAGTTCGCGTATGATGGCGACAAGTTCCCCGGGGGAGAGCTTGTCCACATGCGGCTTAGGTAGAACTGAGGGGTGTTTCTCGTCGAGAAAATCGTTTTCAATGACAATGGAGTTGACTTGCCTACCATTGATGTGAGGCCGCGGCTCGATAGCTACCACCACCCCCGACACTGAGGCGTGCACGGGTGCGGCCAAAGAGTTACCCACGCCACCAATCTGTTGTCCCATGAGTACGCGCTCACCTACCGCCACCACGGGGTGGCACTCTTTCCCGATATGCTGCAGCAAGGGAATAGCCAGAAGCTTAGGTACGCTGAGAAACTCGATGGGTACAGCTGTGGCTACTTTGCGGTAAGGAGGATGAATTCCGCCGGTAAAAGACTTCGCCACCATTTTTCACTCCTCAAACTGTGGAAAATTCAGTATTTTAGGGTAGCGAACAATGCTACCCCTCGTTAAGTTTACCTCATGGTTCGACATAAAACAACAACTAGCCTTTTCGCCAAGGAAAACGACCGCGTTCGACAAAGTGGGTGTGCAAGAGATGGTGCGCCTTCTCTCCGCCTACCTCCCCTAGGTACTCGGCATAGAGGTTTTTCACCGCGGGGTTTTCGTGGCTCTTGCGGAGAGCGAGCTTTTTATCTATGGCGTAGATGCTCTCTAAACGGGCCTGCTTGCCCTTCGCCGCCTCTTCATGACTGATACGTGGTTGCCCGCCGCCACCTAGACAGCCGCCTGTGCAGGCCATAAACTCGATAAAGTGATACTCAGCTTCACCCGCCTTTAGGCGAGCTAAGAGTTTCGCGGCGTTACCTAGCCCATTGACAACCGCCACCTTGACCATGCCGAGCTTAGGAATCTCTACACTGGCTTCTTTTACGCCCTGAAGACCTCGCACTGCCGTAAAATCAAGTTTTTCGAGATCTTGTTCGGATATCCATTCGTAGGCTGTGCGTAGCGCGGCCTCCATGACACCGCCGCTAGCAGCGAAGAGGACGCCCGCGCCGGTAGACATGCCGAGAGGCGCATCAAAGGCACTATCCGGCAAGTTGGCCAAGTCTAAACCTGCCGTTTTGAACATGCGGGCTAGTTCTCGCGTGGTCAGAACCACATCTACCTCGGCAACACCTTCATGGGTAAACTCAGGACGGCTGGCCTCAAATTTCTTGGCGGTACAGGGCATGACCGCTACCGAGACAATTTTCTCGGGAGATATGCCGACCACCTTGTCGGCGTAGTAGCTCTTAACTAGTGCACCCATCATTTGCATGGGTGATTTGCATGACGACAAATTGGGGATGAACTCTGGGTAAAAGTGCTCCACAAACTTTATCCAGCCAGGACTGCACGAAGTCATGAGAGGTAGGGTCCCACCCGTTTTGACCCGCTCTATAAGTTCATGGGCTTCTTCGACTATGGTCAAGTCCGCCGTGAAATCGGTATCAAAAACGGCAGAGAACCCTAACATGCGTAACCCTGTCACCAGCTGACCGGTAGTGACTGCCCCCCGCGGCAAACCAAACTCCTCGCCGATGGCCACGCGCACCGCCGGCGCAACTTGCACCACTACATGTTCTTTATTGCCAATAGCGCTAAATACTTGGGCCGTATTGTCCACCTCGGTGATGGCCGCGGTGGGACAGACGGCCGCGCACTGACCACAAAACACACAGGTGGTAGAATTGAGCTGACGATTGGCGTCAGGAGCAATAATCGAGTTAAAGCCGCGCTCCGCCACCGAGATCACACCTACGTCTTGCACTTCGTGACACACGGCCACACAGCGGCGACAGAGTATGCACTTGTTGGGGTCGCGCACTAAGGCTTTGTTCGTAAGATCAATCGGCCACTCTGATTTTGCGCCGGTGTAAGTGATAGTGGTCACGCCTTGGGCATGGGCGAGCTTCTGCAGTTCGCAGCTCGTGTTCCGCACGCATGTCAAGCAAGTGTCAGGGTGATTAGACAGCAAGAGCTCGATATTGACACGGCGGGCTTGCCGCACCTCAGGCGTATTGGTGCGCACTACCATGCCAGGTGCAGCCTCGAGCACGCATGAGGCTTGTAGTCCCCTAAAGCCCTCGACGTCGACCACACACACACGACAAGCACCGATTTCGTTAATTTCCTCCATGAAACAGAGGGTGGGAATGTTCACGCCAGCTTCACGTGCCGCCTGGAGAACCGTTGTCCCGGGCGACACTTCGATAGTCCTGTTGTCAACGGTAAGTTTAATCATCTCTTGCATGGTTCTCCCTCCATTAAGACCGCACGATGGCGCCAAAGGGACACTTCTCAAGACACGCGCCACAGTTCACGCACTTAGCCCGCACAATGCGGTAGACTTCTTTGGGCTTGCCCGAAACAGCAGCCGTAGGACATACCCGCGCGCAGAGCCCACAGCCGCGGCACTTACTAGCGATAATATTGTAGCTAATGAGGGCCTGACAGACCCCAGCCGGGCAGCGCTTCTCACGAATGTGCGCTTCGTACTCTTCGCGGAAGTGCTTGATCATCGATAGCACCGGGTTGGGCGCGGACTGACCAAGGCCACAGAGTGAGGTCTCACGAATATTCTCGGCCAAGCCATAGAGAGCTTCTATGTCGCCCACGCGCCCTTCTCCCTTGGTTATACGATCGAGAATCTCGAGCATCCTCTTGGTGCCAATGCGACAGGGCGTGCACTTGCCACAGGACTCATCCTGCGTGAAGTCTAAAAAGAAGCGAGCCATGTCAACCATGCAAGCGTCTTCATCCATGACAATCAGGCCACCTGAGCCCATCATGCTGCCGGCGGCCACCAAGGTGTCATATTCCATCGTCACGTCTAGCTGCTCTTTCGTAAGACAGCCTCCTGAAGGGCCACCGGTTTGCGCGGCCTTAAACTCCTTGCCACCGGGAATACCGCCACAAACGTCAAAAACTATTTGTCTTAGCGTCATGCCCATGGGCACTTCCACCAAGCCTGTATTGTTTATATTGCCCGCGACGGCGAATACCTTGGTTCCCTTGCTCTTTTCAGTACCGATACGAGAATACCACTCGGCACCATAGAGAATGATGGGGCAAATATTGGCGAAGGTTTCTACATTATTAATGAGAGTCGGCTTTCCCCAGAGCCCTTTGACAGCGGGATACGGTGGACGCGGGCGAGGCTCACCCCGCCTACCCTCAATAGAGGCCAAGAGAGCTGTTTCCTCACCACATACGAAAGCCCCAGCACCAACGCGAATCATAATATCAAAAGAGAAATTAGTGCCAAAGATATTTTGCCCTAGAAAGCCATATTTTCGCGCCTGGTCTAAGGCTAGCTGCAGGCGCTTCACCGCTAAGGGGTACTCTGCGCGAACATAGACATAGCCCTTACTCGCACCTACGGCATAGCCGGCGATGGACATGGCCTCAATTATGGTGTGGGGGTCGCCCTCTAGAATACTGCGGTCCATAAACGCGCCAGGATCACCTTCGTCGGCGTTACACACCACGTATTTTTGCTCGCTGGGCGCACGCAGAGTGAAACCCCATTTTTTACCTGTAGGAAAACCAGCGCCTCCGCGCCCACGTAAACCACTGGCGGTAATGGTCGCGATTACTTGCTCTTCAGACATCGTCGTGAGTACCCGAGCGAGGCCTTCGTAACCATCACGCGCAATATACTCTTCGATCACTTCTGGGTCAATAAGACCGGTGTTGCGCAGGGCAATGCGTATCTGTCGGTTGAAAAACTCCATCTCGCCGTAAGTCTGTACCAATTGGCTGGTCAGAGGATTACGGTACAGAAGTCGCTGGATTGTTCTGCCCTTGAGAAGATGTTCGTTGGCAATCTCGCGCGCGTCATCCGTGGTGACATTGCGGTAAAATACCCCCTCGGGGTACACGACAATAACCGGACCTAAGTCGCAAGTGCCTATACAGCCTGTCTCTATAACCTTGATCTCTCTGTCTAGCCCCAACTTGGCGATTTCATCTGTTAGGGCCTGCATAGTGTTAAGGCAGCCAGAGGACACACAGCCCGCCCCGGCACAGACCAACACATGTGCTCTATATAAATTCAAGTTTACCCCTCCTAGTTGCGCGTAACCCATTCTTCGATTACCGTTCCACCCATGACATGCGAGAGTACAATGCGCCGCGCTTTTTCGGGGGTCACCCGACCATAGAGCGTTCTGCCGTCCCGCGCATTAATTTCAACCACAGGCTCGCGCTCACAGATGCCGATGCAGCCGGTTTGTGTTACTACCACACCTGTCAGTCCTTGCAGGGCGATTTCACGCACAAAGGTGTTAAGCGTCTCCCTCGCTCCAGCGGCGATACCACAAGTACCCATCCCCACCACAATACGCACATCTGCTTCGCCTTCTCGTAGTGCGGTCATGCTGCGCACCTCGTCGCGCAGTCTACGCAAATCTTCTACTGTCTTCATTGCTCTCCCCCTAGCGCCCTTTCATGTTCGGCAATATACCCTTGCAACCACTCAATGATTTTGGGGTGCTGAGATAAGTCCTCGCATACCGCCCGCACTTCCCGACTGTCAAAAGTAAATTCTCTGCTGTCTACGGTGTGGCGGTATAGCACTTCGATGTGTGGATTCACGGCCATGATGGCAGCGACTGTCGCGGCCATATCCCCAAGCGGCACACGATCAATATGATCATGTCTAAAGTAGACTTCTACTGTGGTCCCCTGCCCCAGAACAGACTCGACAGTCATACTCCCCTCGCACAGTTCTGCGGCCGCTTTGAGCAGGGGAATACCTAGGCCCACGCGCCTTGTTGTGCGGGTGGTGAAAAAGGGGTCGGACACGGCTTCTAGCGTTTCTCGCTCCATACCTCTGCCATTATCAGCCAAAGTAATCCGCAGGCTGTTCTCGGCATGTGCCTCGACAATAGTGATGACAATTTCTGAAGCGCCCGCCGCAATACTGTTCTGTGCCAAATCGAGGATGTGTAATGCAAGTTCTTCCATACTAGTATTTTGCGAGAACCTCGGCCACCTTCTCAACCTGCAAGCGTCCGTAAACATCTTCATTGATGGTGATCACGGGGGCTAGCCCACAGGCCCCAATGCAGCGGGTCACTTCTAAAGTGAACTTGCCGTCGCCTGTAGTATCATTCACTTTTACGCCAAGTTGTTTTTCGAGCTCGGCTAGCACTTGCGCCGCGCCCCGCACATAGCATGCTGTCCCCAAGCAAACCCCGATTTTATACTGGCCGCGTGGCTTGAGTGAGAATAGCGAGTAAAAAGTAGCCACGCCATACACTTCACTCACTGGTACGCCGAGAGCTTCGGCCACTTTCTCCTGCACTTCCTCAGACACAAAACCAAAAACGTCTTGCGCCGCATGAAGAACTTGTATGAGTGCACCTGCATCGCCTTGATGCGCTACCAGAATCTCTTCAAGTTGTTCATAACGAGGGTCACTCTCTACTGACGAACTACACTGACACTTGCTGCCTGCCATTTTGTTCCCTCCTTAACATTGTCCGTGAATTAAGTCACTAATTATTTTAAGAATAACTGCAGTTGCTTATGTCGGGACTATTAGTACTTCTCCTTCAGGGCTGCCACCACTCCTTCCGGCGTGCGCACCGCAACTTCTAACTCCCAGGGGTTGCTCGCGGCTAGGGTCGACAAGTTATGGGCATCGGAATTAGTAATATAAGGGTAACTGCGTGTCGAAAGGGGCTGCTTACTCCCTTTGGATACTTCGAGCAACCTTATCGGCAGGTGTGGCGGGATAGACCCCAGTTGCGTCGCTAAGCCATAAGTTCTATCGACATGGGCCGGAATCACCAGACCGCCCAACTCGCCTACGGTATGACAGAGCTCGTCTATACCTATGTCTGTAGGCGCTAGCAAGAGCTTCTCCTCCCAGCCAATGATGCGGCTCTCGGCATCAAAAAGATACTGCTGCCCAAAGAGTTCGCCATCACCTTTACGCGGCGGCAGCCGCTCGTAAACCATGGCCCCAAAGCCTTCTGCCACAGCAAGATTGCCAAAGAGGCAGAGCGCATGCACGTCTTCTTTCGTCCAGACTTCTAAGCCGGGGATCACAATCAGCCTGTTCCCCGCTGCCTCAGTGACAGCCCGCACATTGTGACAGCTATTATGGTCAGTGATAGCAATGACATTTGCTCCGACTAACGTTGCCATATTGACAATATTGGCAGGCGTCATCTCACGATTAGCACATGGCGAAAGGGCGGTATGGATGTGTAAATCACAGCGCACCTTACTCACGTTTACACCCCCTTAGACCTAGGTTGTAGAGCTCCCCCACAAGTTCAAAGGCCACGCGGTTACTCTTTAAGAGCACGAGGTTTTCGTTCTTGGCCTTGTCCACCACGGAGGCAGACACAGGACAATTGACCACAATAATCGCCGAAAGCCCGAGCAAGGAGGCCACGGCAATAACATTAGCATGGGCTTGGCGAGTCACCCATAGGCAGTCGGTGGCAGCATGCGCCAAAACATCGCTGAGCATATCTGAAACATAGCCTCCGCTTATTTCTCGCCCTAGATGCGCCTGGCCAGACAATACTTCTAGTTGCAGAGCGCTGACAACATCCCCTAGTATCATGGCTCTTCCTCCTTCCTGGTGCGGCTTTGGCCCATGGTCTGCGGCAATTGCTGGGTGAGCTCCATCAGTTCTTGCGCTAAATCAGTTACACGATCACGTAGTACAAAGTCGCAATCAGTCAAGGCGGCATTGCCGCGCACGATATCTTCGGCGAGAGCCCTACAGTGGGGAGCACCGCAAGAACCGCAATCTAACATCGGCAGTTTTTCCACAATCTTTTCTAACTGCGTAAGTTTTTGCAGGGCGATATCTACGTCATCGTCAAGCTGCAGAAAAGGGCGCGGACTGAGGTTCTGCTTAAGCTCTAGTGCTTCGCTGGGTAGCTCCACATTAGATGTCTCTTCTTTAGGTAGTCGCTCTGCTAGTCGCGCGAGTCGCACCCGCGCTACAAAGGGGTTTTCGACAACTAAAGCTCCGCCTACACAGCCGCCGACGCAGGCCTGGCCCTCAATATAGCGAATATTGGTCAGTCGTCCGAGCTCCACCTCCTCAAGTAAAGCGATAACTTGCTCGATGCCGTCCACAGCGAGGTAGTCATGAATGGCCACCGCCTCCCCCTCTCCCCCACTGCGCGCCCACGCTAGGCCCCGCGCGCTACCCACAACGGGCTCGTCTTCGGTGACCGAAGACAGCAGGCGAAAGGCCCCACCATAGACTTCGGCTAAAGAAAAGGCCCCATTGAGGAGCGACTTCCCCACGCCAACTGGTTGATGCACCGCAGTAACTTTGGCTGGGCAAGGCGTAACAAAGAACACGCCCACTTCATCATCAAGGCACCCAGTTTCCCTGCGCACGTCCCTACGGGCTAAGTACGCAGCCACTTCCATGGGGGCCTCAATGGGCACTAGGTGCTGTGTTAATTCAGGGTACCGCACCTGAATAAGTCGCACCACGGCAGGGCAGCTAGTGCTGATGCGCGGGAAGGGCCCCTCTGTCATAGCTAGGTGCTTGGCTATGGCTGAAGACACTAGTGACGCCGCCTGAAACAGCCCCCGCACATGCGTAAACCCCAGGAGTTTGACAGCGGCCACCATCTTACCGACAGTGAGCTCGGAGCGAAACTGGGCAAAAAAAGACGGTGCAGGCAGGGCTACGGTGTACTTATAGTTCATAAGAACACTGCGGCTATCCGTGTGCACCGACTTAGCTCTATTAGGGCAGGCCTTAATACACTGCCCGCAATCCACACAACGGGCATTGTCAATGCGCGCCTTGCCCTTACGCACGCGTATGGCTTCAGTAGGACAGCGCTTAATACAATTGGTACAACCCCGGCACTTTTCTTCGCTCAACTGCACCGAATGAAAGTACGTAGTCATCTAAGTTGCCCGACTAGGGCAGGCAAAGGCCATGTACACGACAGTACCTTCTCCCATGACCGTCTTTATTTCTAGTATATCTGCATTGCGCGCTATATTTGGCAGGCCGAGCCCCGCGCCGAAACCTAGGGCACGCACATGGTCGGGTGCCGTGGAATAACCTTCTTGCATGGCTAGCTCGATATCTGGTATGCCGGGGCCTTTATCTTCTGCCCATACTTCAACTCGGGCGGAGGACATCTTGGCCTTAATCACCCCTTGGTAAGCGTGAATGACAATATTGAGCTCAGCCTCGTAGGTAGCAAGAGCAATGCGCCTGACTAAAGAGGGCGCAAGACCAACCTGTTGCAAAACGCGCTTGAGTTTAGCCGCGCCTTCACCGGCCTGACTAAAATCAGCACCCACGACGGCATAAGACACTTCAAAAGTGGTTTGCTCCCCCAACCCTGCACCCCCTTGCTTTCGGCCCTTGCAGTAGCCACACAGTTAAGATTATTCTCACACGCAGAGGTTATTTCCTGCTGGAATTCTACCTGTGAACTAATTAACTAAATAGGCACGCCGTGCTTCGGATATGGTGTACAAAGAGCCCGCTACTAACACCACATCCAACAGTTCAGCGTCTTTTAGGGCGGCGCTTAAGGCTAGGGCCACGGAAGCGTAGTGCTCTCCGCAGAGCCCGAGCTTGTTGGCGAGAAGAGCCAGTTCGCCCCCTGGCAAGGCGCGCGGAAGCGCGGGGGCAGCGGCGTAATATCGCTTGACAAAGGGAGCCAAGAGAGTAAGCATCTCTTGCGGTTCTTTGTCTTTCATAATGCCGACCACGAGGAGAACCTTTCTACCCGGCAGAAGCTCCACCAAGGAGTTAACGAGAGCGGTTACCCCATGCGTGTTGTGCGCTCCATCCATAATGAGTAACGGCTGCTCTGCCACCACCTCGAACCTACCCGGCCAATAAACGGCGCTAAGTCCCCTCTGTAGGTCCTCTAGGCTTAGCGACCAACCTAGTGCCCTTAGCCACAGCAAGGACTCTACGGCGAGTGCGGCATTGTGAAGTTGGTGCGGACCAAGAAGCGGCAGGTCAAGTTGCAGCAGAACATCCGCGCTCTGGTAGGCAAAGCTCTGCCCGCGGAGGGTAGCGGCGAGTGGGGCGACCGAAAAGTCTTTGTTTAGTATGCGTAGCGGAGCATTACTGGCATAGGCGACCCCTGCGATGACCTGGAGGGCTGCTTCGTCACTCGTAGCGGTAACAACGGGGACACCAGGCTTAATAATGCCTGCTTTTTCAAAGGCAATTTTAGGCAAAGTATCCCCCAGAACTTCCATGTGGTCAAAGCCGATGTTGGTGATGAGGGAAATGTCGGGTACGACGACATTAGTCGCGTCAAAGCGTCCCCCAAGACCCACCTCTAGCACCACTACATCTACTTGGCTCTGTGCATAGTAGAGAAAGGCTAAAACCGTAATAAACTCAAATTGCGTCAAACCTAGCTCATCCGCCAAGGGCATAAGTTCGGTCACCATGCGGGCTAGCGCCTCTTGGCCGATGTCTGCTCCGTCTAGACCGAAACGGTCGGTAAAGGAGTCGATGTAGGGCGAGGTGTAGAGACCTGTTTTGTAGCCTGCCGCCCGCAAAACGCTAGCCAGCATGGCTGAGGTCGAGCCCTTGCCATTCGTGCCCGCCACATGCAGCACCTTGTACTGGCGCTCGGGGTGCCCCAAGCGGGCTAGAGCGGCCTGCATGCGCTCTAGCCCGAGTTGGCTACCAAAACGTCCTAAGGAGTGAATATAACTTACTGCCTCGGTGTAATTCATTTTAGCTCCGCCAGCTTCTTTTCCACTTGGGACAACTTGGCCTCGTAGGCGGCCAGTTTAGACTGCTCAGCTTCGATCAACTCAGGCCGGGCCTTAGCGCGGAAACCCTCGTTGGCTAGCTTGCCGGCCGAGCGCGCCACCTCGCTCTGTAGCGCTTTCTGCTCCTCCGACAGTCGCTTAATCTCCGCCTCTACATCCACCAGCTCCGCGAGAGGCAAGTATATCTCGGCTCCCGCGACCACGACGCTGACAGCTTCACCTTTGGCAAAGGGCGAAGAAGGTACTATCTGCACATTTTTACCTCCGGCGAGGGCACGCATGTAGCTACTTCCCGCATGATAGATGCCTTCCCAACGCAGATCACTAGGCAGGATGTAAATGTCGGTACGGTGCGACGGGGCAATGCCCATCTCGGCGCGCACATTGCGCAGGGCACGTATGGCCTCCATAATGGCCACCATGCTCTCTTCGGCCTCTTCATCGACTAACTCTAGCCTGCTTGGCCAGGGGGCCATGGTTATGGACTCGCCTGTATGAGGAAGTGCCTGCCAAATCTCTTCGGTAATAAAGGGCATGAAAGGATGCAAGAGCTCTAGCGTGCGCGAGAGGACATAGCAGAGCACGGAGAGTGTATTAGCCTTAAGGGACCCGCCCGACAAAAGATTGGTCTTGGCCATTTCAATATACCAGTCGCAGTAATCCGTCCAAATAAATTCGTACAGTAGGCGGGCAGCCTCGCCAAATTCAAAGCGCTCCATAAAGCGGGTGACGCCCTCGGCGGTGTGGCCGAGGCGTGACAAAATGTAGCTGTCCGCCAACGAGAGGTTTTCCTGGGGGGGCAACTCCGTCGCTACTACTTCTTGTGTGGCCATGTGCATTTGTACAAAGCGCGCGGCGTTCCAAATTTTATTGCAGAAGTTACGCGTTGACTCCAAACGCTCCTCGGAGAAGCGCATATCGCCGCCAGGGCTATTGCCGTTGACCAGGGAAAAGCGCAGCGTGTCGGCACCGTAGCGCTCGACCATCTCTAGGGGGTCAATACCATTGCCGAGCGACTTACTCATTTTGCGCCCTTCGCTATCACGCACAATCCCATGAATGAGTACATGCGTGAAGGGCACTTGCCCTGTTAATTCTAGGGACATAAAGACCATGCGCGCCACCCAAAAATAGATGATGTCGTACGCGGTCACCAAGACACTAGTAGGGAAGAACTTTGCATAGTCGGGCGCGGCAGGGTCGGGCCAGCCTAGTGTCTCAAAGGGCCACAAGGCGGAACTAAACCAAGTATCAAGAACATCCGTCTCCTGTACCAGCTCATGGCCGGCGCATTTAGCGCACTGCGAGGGAGCCTCGCGCGCCACCATCACCTCACCACAGGAGCAGTACCAGACGGGCAGTTGATGGCCCCACCAAATTTGGCGCGAAATACACCAGTCCTTGACATTCTCCACCCAGTGCAAGTAAGTCTTAACAAAGCGCTCCGGCACGAATTTAACCCTGCCCTCTTTAACGGCAGCAATGGCCGGGGCCGCGAGCGGGGCCATGCGCACAAACCACTGGCGAGAGGCAAGGGGCTCAATTACAGTCGTACAGCGGTAACACTGCCCGACACTCATGGGGTGTGCTACCGTCTTGACGAGCAACCCCTGCTCTTCAAGGAACTGCAAGAGCTCTTGGCGACACTGGAAGCGGTCGAGGCCGCTGTAGGGGCCGGCGAGTTCGCTCATGGTGCCGTCAGGATTCATCACATTAATTTTCTGGAGATTGTGCCTCTCGCCTATAGCAAAGTCGTTAGGGTCATGGCAGGGAGTCACTTTTACCGCACCGCTGCCAAAGTCCCTATCGACATAGGCATCGGCTACTATGGGTATGAGCCGCCCTAGCACAGGGAGGACGACCATCTTGCCGACAAGGTGTTGGTAGCGCTCATCCTCTGGGTTTACAGCTATAGCCGTATCACCTAAGATCGTCTCCGGGCGGGTCGTCGCCACCGTCACATAGCCGCTCTCGTCGGCTAAACGGTAACGCACGTGGTAGAGGTGGCCATCTTTGTCGGCATGCTCTACTTCATCATCAGAAATGGCGGTGCGGCAGCGCGGGCACCAGTTGACAATGTAGCTGCCCCGATAAATTAACCCCCGCTCGTAAAGCCGCACGAAAGTTTCGCGCACCGCCTGCGAGCAGCCCTCGTCCATGGTAAAGCGCTCTCTATTCCAGTCACACGAAGCGCCTAGGGTACGCAACTGATCGGTTATGGCCCGGCCATACTCTTCCTTCCACTGCCAGACGGCCTCCACGAATTTTTCGCGACCGAGGTCGTGGCGAGTGCGCCCTTCCGCCATCAGTTTCTTTTCCACCACATTTTGCGTGGCTATGCCAGCATGGTCTGTGCCGGGCAGCCACAGCGCGGCATAGCCCTGCATGCGCTTCTGGCGAATAATGATGTCTTGCAGGGTGTTATTTAAGGCATGGCCGATATGCAGGCGATCCGTCACATTAGGGGGTGGAATGACGATGGTGAAGGGCTCGCCTAGAGCCTCTGCTGGGGGTGAAAAGAAACCAGCCTCTTGCCACCGCGGATACCACTTTTTCTCGACTAGAGATGGGTCATAGTGCTTCGGGATTTCATTTGTCATCACTTTCGCCCTCCTAAAAGTAAAATAACGCCTCTGCCCGTAAAGGGCGGAGACGTTCCGCGGTACCACCTTAATTCCCGCTTGCGCGGCTTAGAGCTGTAACGGGCCACCCGCTTGACACTACTTTTTTTCGCGCCAAGAGCTCGGGGATGACGTGAGACCTGCGCAGCGGGCGGGGCTTTCAGCCGGCGACCCCTTCTCTACAGCCTTGCTCAGACTCGATTTCCCTTCAGTGCTTAGAAAAATTATATGTCTAACCCTCGCCTAAGTCAAGCGATTCAGAAGCAAGAAACAGGAAGCAAGACGCAAGAGAGAAGAAGGAACGGACGGCAGACTATGCCATTGGTGAATCGCGAAGAACCGTCCCTAACGATTCACTCAGCCTAGCAGGAAACTAGAAAAGGGTGTCGAATACTACGTGTGGATACTGGCGCAGGAGGCCTTCATTTGGAAAGACGCGCACATCGCCTGCGAATTATGGAGCAGACAGAGGCCGCTGTTTTGGCCATCCACGCTCTGCACACCACTGTGGATGAGCTCATTACTGTACTCCTTACACATCTGTGCACACTGCATCGTGCCACCGGCGTAGGGATTTGGACCGTGGAGAACGGTGTAGCACGACCAGTGCGCCTTGTTGACTGGCCAGAGGGGCTTGACCCTCTTGGCCAAGTTGTCGCGCCCGGCGAAAGCTCCTGCCACACAGTTCTTACCGCTCCACTGCAGTACCACCGCTTTGGTCAGGACGCCTTCTTGGCCTCAGCTCTGCCTGCCTCTAAGTCTAGTTCTTTAGCCAAGCAGCGCGCTTTAGAATCACTTGCTAAGCATGCCGCTACCGCCTTAGAGCACCTCGACCTCGACATGGCCTGTATGCAGCGAGCGAGCAAGCTTGAGCTACTGCACCATGTCGGCCAGCAGTTCACCTCTAACTTGAGCCCAGAGGCCCTGTACTCCTCGATTTACCAAGAAGTACGCAAGGTTATGGTGGCGGACGTTTTCTTTGTGGCCCTGTATGACGACAGCAGACAAGAAGTAGAACTGGCCTATGTTTTTGAAAACGGCCACCAACTGCCACCACTTAAATTTGCCCTTAATGATGGGCCCACCTCGCGCGTTATCGCCACAAATTCGCCTCTCTTGTTTAATATCGACACCTTCCCCCTACATACGATTACCAGGTTTGGCAATACCAGCAGAAGGACGCAGTCACTGATGATGGTGCCCATTGCTTTAAGGGGCAAGGTGTTAGGAGCGATCTCAGTGCAGAGCTTTACCCGCAATGCCCACAATGAGGATGACCTCAACGTGCTCTCTGCCATCGCTAGCCAAGCCGCTATCGCCATTGAAAATGCCCACTTGTTCGCGGAAGCCCGGCGAATGGCGTCCACGGACGCCTTGACCGGCCTCCTGAATAGGCGCTCGTTTGTGGCCAAACTTGACGCGGAGCTAGCCGCGGCACAAGCGGAGGAGCGCACGCTCGCCTTGGTGATGATTGATTCCGACAGCCTTAAGCAAATTAACGAGCAGTTTGGCTACCATGCTGGGGACGAGCATCTCTGCAACTTAGCGAAAATCATTCAGTTCTCTGTACGACAGGAAGATACCGTCTCTCGCTACGGCGGCGACGAATTTATGCTTCTTTTGCCCGATGCCACCGCAGAAGAGGCGAACACCATCGCCAACCGCATCATCCTGCAGGTGCACCGCACCATTCATACATTTAGTGGCGACACAGTCAATGTAACCATAAGTGCAGGCGTCGCGGAATACCCTCGGCATGCCAAAGACCGCGCCGAGCTGCTCTTAGCTACCGACCGCGCCACGAATTGTGCCAAAAGAATGGGCAAGAATCGTGCCCATACCGCGAGCGGGCCTGCTAGTGCGGGCGTGTAGACGAGGTAGCACATATGCGCTATACTTTTCAGGGCATACGGCCTCTGGATGGCCGCATTTCTAACTACACTGACTATCTACAGGCGAGGTGTGTTTTTTGCTGAAATTGCTACGGTTACTTGGCTCGCTTGTGAAAAGAAATGTCATGCGAGTCGTCGTGACTGCCCTTCTTCTTACGATGCTTCTGCCCGCGGCTATGGTAAATGCCGAAACGATTGATTTTCGTCGCCTATTTGATAACCACGGCTCGGTGATGCTCATTATAGATGTAGAGACGGGCAATCTTCTCTATGCCAATAATGCCGCGGCACGTTTTTACGGCTACACACGTGAGCAGCTTTTGGCGATGACTATTCAGGACATTAACACTCTTTCACCCGAGGAAGTCGCCCGCGAGCGCGAGGCGGCAGCGCGGGAAGAACGTAATTTTTTCCTCTTTAAGCACCGGCTGGCTAGCGGAGAGATACGCACGGTAGAGGTGTATACGTACCCCTATGCTCTCGGAGAACGGCCAGTTTTGTTTTCGATCATTAACGACGTGACTCCTTACTTTGCGATACGAGAACTTTCAGACAGGCGCACTAGGTACTTTCTAGTGGGCTTGTCTGTTGCCTTTTTGATCTTGTCGACGGTGACACTATCGCTTGAGAATATGCGCCAGAAACTGCGAGAGAGCGAGCGGAAGACACAAAGCATCATCGCCAGCCTGCAGGGCATGGTTTACCGTTGCACGAATGACTCCACCTGGACCATGGAGTTTGTCAGCTCTGGCTGTGAGCCCCTGACAGGATACCCACCATCAGCATTCTTGCACGACAAGCTCGCTTTTAGTAGCCTTATAAACGAAAGTGACCGCTCTTTGCTGTGGAAAAAATGGCAGGACACCCTAGCCAAGCGCGTTCCCTTCTTCCATGAGTATGCTATAACCACGGCCGACGGCACAGTGAAATGGGTGCGCGAGCAAGGGCATGGCGTTTACGGGCCAGCAGGAGAGGCCATCGCCCTCGAGGGCTTTATCTGGGATGTGACGGAGGCGGTGCGAGCCCAGCAAGAGTTGCGCGCCAGCGAAGAAAAACTCCTGGCGACCTTGACTTCTGTCGGCGATGGAGTAATCACCGCCAACCAAGAGAGCATGGTCGAGTTTCTTAACCCCGTGGCTGAGCAACTTACCGGATGGACCCAGGCAGAAGCGCGGGGCAGGGCCTTTACCGAGGTCTTTAACATCATTAACGAATACACGCGTGAGCCGGCCGTGAACCCCGTGCAAGAGGTTTTCGACACGGGTGAAATTGTGGCGCTAGAAAACCACACCCTCTTAATCTCGCGTGACGGCACAGAGCGCGCCATCGAAGACAGCGCTGCCCCCATCCACGACAAGCAGGGCGATATTAGCGGCGCAGTCTTAGTCTTTAGGGACTGCACCGAGAAGCACGCTAAAATCCGCGAGATTGAGTACCTAAGCTACCATGACCAACTGACGGGTGTATTTAATCGCCGCTTCTTCCAGGTGGAGATGAAGCGGCTCGATACGGCGCGCAACTACCCCATCTCTGTTGTGATAGGTGATGTAAACGGGCTAAAGCTAGTCAACGACGCTTTTGGGCACGATGTGGGCGATGAGCTTCTCCTTCGCGTGGCGCAAGTAATACAGCGGGAATGCCGTGCGGATGACATTATTGCGCGCGTAGGCGGCGACGAGTTTCTCATTTTGCTGCCGCGGACTGATGCCCAAGCCACTGAATCATTGGTGAACCGCATTAAGAGCAAAATTGACGCCTGCACTTTGCGCGATATCGCCATATCGGTCTCTTTTGGTTGGGACACCAAGACAGATGACAAGCAGAGTTTGAGCGAAGCGTTACGCAACGCCGAAAACCACATGTACAAAAAAAAGACGCTCGAAAACGCCAGTCACCGTAGCTTCACTGTTAAGTCCATACTCCATACTTTGCGCATTAAGAACCCGCGCGAAGATGAACACGCCAAGCGCGTCAGCCTACTGTGCCAAGCTCTAGGGCGGGCCCTCGGTCTTAGTGCGGATCAAACAGCGGAGCTAACGCTCGCCGGTGAACTGCACGACATCGGCAAAATTGCGGTTGACGAGGCCGTGCTAAACAAGGCCGGCAAACTGACGCCCGACGAGTGGGATGCTGTTTTACGCCACCCTGAGACAGGTATGCGCATCTTAGCCACTTCGCACGAGTTCTTCGGGCTAGCCGAGCATATTTATGCCCACCACGAGCGTTATGACGGCAAAGGCTACCCTAAGGGCCTCGCGGGGGACGAAATCTCTTTGCAGGCTAAAATTATCTCCCTAGCAGATGCCTATGATGCCATGACCACGGCCAGGCCCTACCGCAATGCGATGAGCGAGGCGGAGGCCATTGCCGAAATCAGACGCGGTGCAGGAAGCCAGTTCGACCCGCGGGTGGCACAAGTCTTCGTGGAACAAGTGCTCGGCCAAGCGTGGCGCCAGTAAAGAGCGCTACGGACTAGAGCAACTTTCTGATACTGTTACTTTTGCTCGCGGGCACACACGACATTAGTACTTTGTCTTCTACCCGCCGAAGTGGCATGACGCCAAGTAGAGAGTTGGTCACAAAACCCTCTTCTGCTTGGTAAAGTGTAGACAGACTTAGTTCTGCCTCGCGACAGGGTAGGCCGTGCTTTTGGCAGAGCGCGAGAACCTGCCCCCGCATGATGCCCGGCAGTGCCCCGTCCGCTAGGCGCGGTGTCAACACTTCACCCTCCACTATAAGGAACAAATTGCTCACTGCTCCTTCAGCCAGGGAACCCCTGCTGTTAAGGAGCAGTGCTTCTTCTACCCCCTGTGCCAGCGCTTCACGCTTGGCCAGCACATTGTCGAGAAAGCTCGTGGTCTTATGCCGCGAAAGCGGCGACGCTTCATTGCGCCTGGTTACACGCGAGATTAGGGCGGCAAAACCAGGCTCGTACAAGGACTCGGCGTAAGGTACCCCCTCTTTAAAAGAAATTATAATATCGGGGGGGTCGTCAGGCGAAAGCGAGAACCCCAAGCCGTAGCGCGGGGAGACGGTTAGGCGGAGCGACGCACTCGAGAGCATGTTCTTGGCGATGACGAGTGAAACAGCCGCGGCAAGCTCGAATGTGTCGGGCAGCCTGTAGCCAAAGTAGGCAGCAGAAGATAAGAGGCGCGCGAGGTGGGCAGCGAGAAAGCGCGGCTCTTGGTCTTTAACTAAAATAGTCTCAAAAATACCTTCGCCGAGCAAGTAGCCGCGGTTGTAGACCGCTACTTGACAAGCCTGGGCGCGCACAAGCTGCCCATTAAGGTAGAAGTAGGCTTCTTGGTGCACTACTACCCCCTCCCCGCGGGAAAAGAGGTCACCCCTAGACTGCGGAAGAGGGCCTTGGCTTTGTGCAAGGTCTCCTCATATTCTAGCCCGGGGTCTGAGTCCGCCACGATGCCGCCGCCTACTTGAAGAAAGACGGTGTCATTCTTACTGACCATGGTGCGGATGACGATGTTTAGGTCGGCTCTGCCGTCAAAACCGATGTACCCTAGAGAACCGGTGTAGATGCCCCGCCGCACGGGCTCTAGTTCCTCAATAATCTCCATGGCCCGAATCTTAGGAGCGCCCGTAATCGACCCCCCGGGGAAGGTAGCCTTAAGGAGGTCTACTACATCCTTGCCCGGGGCAAGCTCGCCACGCACGGTTGACACAAGGTGAAAGACGGTGGCGTATTCCTCGAGCACCAAAAGCTCTGGCACATGCACGGAGCCATAGGCACAGACGCGGCCTAGGTCATTTCGCTCTAAGTCGACGATCATCACCAATTCGGCTCGGTCTTTGCTACTGTTTAGAAGCTCTTGCTTATGGGCGCGATCTTCTTCCGGTGTCTTACCCCGCGGCCGGGTCCCCTTGATGGGACGAGCCTCGACTACTCCTTCGGCGACGCGCAAAAAGCGCTCCGGTGACGAGGAGAGAAGCCGAAGCCCTTCGCCACAGTCCATGTAGGCGGCAAAGGGGGCCGGGTTTACCTGACGCAGACGACGGTAAAGCTCGTAAGGGGGCATAGCGAGGGGGGCCATAAAACGCTGCGTCATATTGGCTTGGTAGATATCGCCGGCGGCAATATACTCCTTAATGCGCAGTATACAATCACCATAGGACTGCCGCGTAAAGTGCGCCCTAATATCGCCGGCATTAATATTTTGCTCCTGCCAAGGGTCGACGAGCGACACCTCAGCATTGAGTAGACGTTCACGCAACTGTGCCATAGCGGTTATCGCTTGCTTACGTCCCTCCTCCCCTGCCCCGGGCAAGCCGGAGGCGACGAGGTAGGCTCGATTGGCGACATGGTCTATAGCCAAAATAGACGCGTAGAAGCAGAGATAAATATCTGGTACATCCAGATCGTTGGCGGTTTGATGAGGGAGAGACTCGACCATTCTGCCGAGATCGTAGGAGAAGAAACCTACCGCCCCGCCGAGAAAGGGCATGGGCAAGTTACCGCGCTCTAGACTAAAGCGAGATAGTTGCTGGCGCAATACCGTGAACGGATCTGCCGTAAACTCTTCTCTGCGGTCATTCTCGATTATGACGACACGTTCTCCATACGTCTTTAGCACCAAAAATGGCTGGCTACCCATAAAAGACCACCTGCCCAGACTACCGCCGGGGCGGCTGCTATCTAGCCAGAAGGGATGAGGGTCGTCCTTAAGAACGGCGAATACTTTTTCAAGATCACTCGCTAAGTCTACTTCCTCGCACCAGGGTTTAACTGGCCTCACTTGATCTCCTCCCTGTCAGGCAGGGCATAACCCAAAAAGTTAGCCAAAATATCTTTGCCGTGTTCTGTCAAAATAGCCTCTGGATGAAACTGAACCCCTTCAAGGCAGGGAATTTCGCGGTGTCGCATCCCCATAATTTCGCCCTCTGCCGTCTCTGCGGTAATTTCAAGACAAGAAGGCAAGGTCTCCCTCTCCACTAAGAGCGAATGATACCGCGTGGCGGCGAAAGGCGTAGGCAAGCCGCGAAAGACACCTTGCCCTAAGTGATGCACAGGGGAAGTCTTGCCATGCATAAGGCGCGCGGCACGCACTACTTTGGCGCCATACACCTGCCCAAGGCATTGATGGCCCAAGCAGACGCCTAAGATGGGCACCACCCCCGCGAAATGGCGTACAATGTCTAAAGACACTCCGGCTTCGAGAGGGGTACAGGGCCCAGGTGAGATGACAATGCTGCTAGGCTTTAAGGCGGCCACCTCGGCGCAAGTTATACTCCGATTGCGGTAAACATGAACATCAGCACCTAGCTCACCGAAGTACTGCACCAAGTTGTAGGTAAAAGAATCGTAGTTATCGATTACAAGGAGCATGAACTTACTTCCTCTCCGCGCAAAATGGCGAGGAGAACGCGCGCCGGAACAAAGTCAGGCGGTACAAGTAGGTCCGGTGCTACTTCCACCAAGGGAGCCAAGACAAATTCCCTCTCCCTGAGGCGAGGGTGAGGAATGGTTAGGGTGGGCGAAGCCAACACCAGATCATCGTAGAGCAAGATATCGATATCTAGTGTGCGCGGCCCAAAGCGCAGGGTGCGCACACGCTTCGCTTGCCGCATAATGTCCTCTACCACCGCGAGGAGCGCTAGAGGAGCTAGGCTTGTACTTACTTCAACTACTGTATTTAAGAATAAACCTTGCTCTACTACACCCACAGGTTCAGTCTCTATGTACTTGGCCACGGCTACTACCTTGATGGCCTCATTTTGCGCGAGGCGATGGATGGCGGCGTCTAATTCACCCTGCCTATCGCCTAGGTTGCCGCCTAAGCCAAGAAATACGCGGGCCACTAGCTCTGCCCCCGCTCTATGTCAACGGCCACAAAGTCGAGCACCCCGGAAAGGGGTGGATGGAGTTTCTTTACCGTAACTCGCACGCTGAGGGCTCCTAGGTCGAGTACCTGCGCCGCGATGCGTTCAGCGAGCGTTTCGAGGAGCCGCACTGCGGGCCCCTCCATAATGGCTTTAACGGCACTATATACTGCCGCATAGTTAAGAGAGAGCGCCAGGTCATCGCTTGCTGCCGCCGCGCGGATATCTGTCGTCATGGTTAGGCTGACCGCAAAACGCTGCCCGAGGGTGTTCTCTGCCGGAAACACGCCGTGGTAGCCGAAAAACTGCATATTCTCAAGTCGTATGCTATCCCTCATGTGCTAGTCCCCCCCTAAGTAGAGCATCTGTCATGCGCGCTACCCGAACCATACTGGCCACATCATGCACCCGCACCATACGTGCACCGCGGGTAATGCCATAGGCGACAGTGGCCGCAGTACCTTCCAGGCGGTCGTTCACGGGCAGGTCTAAGACCTTGCCAATAAATGCTTTGCGTGAGGTACCAAGAAGTACAGGGTAGCCTAGGGCGACAATTTCAGAGAGCTCTCTCATCAATAAGAGATTGTGCTCTGCCGTCTTGCCAAAACCGATGCCTGGGTCTAAGATGATGTTTTCGCTGCGTACGCCGGCTGCGAGGGCTAAGGCCACAGAGGCCCCTAGGTCAGCGGCAACTTCTGCCATGAGATCGCCATAAAGCGCTTCGTGGCGGTTATGCATCAGGCAAATGGGCACCCCCCACTCTGCGGCAAGCTCGAGCATAGCCCGCTCGCGGCGTCCGCCCCAGACATCATTAAGCATCGTGGCGCCCGCCTCTAGTGCCGCCTTGGCTACTTCGGGCTTGTAGGTATCAATAGAAATAGGTATGTCTGTAGCTGCAGACAGGGCCTGAATAATGGGCAAGACGCGCGCCATTTCTTCTGCGGCGGCGACTACGCTCGCCCCGGGGCGCGTTGATTCGCCCCCCACATCGATAATGTCGGCCCCCTCGTCCTTAAGGCGCAGGCCCTGCTCTACGGCCTCGTCTAAACGCAGAAAGCGTCCGCCGTCCGAAAAAGAGTCTGGCGTAACATTCAGTATCCCCATCACCAGGGTGCGTGACGTTAAATCGTAGGCGCGGCCTTTAATATTTAGTATCGCCATAATACCTCCGTGCTGAATTAATACTGCACCCCGTGCTTGGTTACCATACGCTCATACTTGTAGCACTGCTCATGAGCCGCACAGTGTGAGCAAAGTCTTGACAGGTCATCCGCCTCGGCCAGTAATTGCCCTAAAGGGTGCAAGACCTCCGCGGGGGGCAGACGGTGACTTAGGATGGCCTCTCCTATAAGGGCGATTTCCTCCACACTGTAGCCATGCCTAGCAAGTAAGGGGCACGCTAAATCGCGACTAGCCACAGCATGGTCGATAGACGGGTCGTCATACTGCATAAAGCGACCAATATCATGGAGCAGGGCCGCCGCGTAAACAATAGCCTGTCCAAAGGCTAAGCCCCGCTCTAAACACAAAATCCAGGCAATCCGCGCGACATCGAGCAGGTGGTTAAAATCGTGGCGGCAGTAAGGTCGTAGCGCTTCTCGCTGGGTGTTTTCTGCTAGGCAAAGCTGGTAGTCGGGGTCGGCGATGAGTCGCCGCACGCGCTCCATGCTTTACCGGCCCTTGATTAAAGAAAAAGCTTCGGTGCGGGTCAAGTGATTAGAACGGAAAATGCCCCGTACCGCCGAGGTAACAGTCAGCGAGCCAGGTTTGTTGACCCCGCGAATGGTCATGCACAGGTGCTCGGCCTCGATAACTACCATGACTCCTTGCGGCTTGAGCGTCTTCATAATGGTATCGGCAATCTGTGTCGTCAGACGCTCCTGCAATTGGGGACGGCGCGACAGTGTATCGACGACGCGTGCCAGCTTGCTCAGGCCAGTGATGCGCGCCGGATTAGGAATATAGGCCACATGCGCCTTGCCATAAAACGGCAGCAAATGATGCTCACACATGGAGTAGAGACTGATGTCCTTCACAATGACCATCTCATCATGCTTTTCCTCATAAAAAAAAGTCTGCAGGAATTCGCTCGGGTCACGATGTAGACCAGAGAAAACTTCCGCATACATTTTGGCTACGCGCCTCGGTGTGTCCTTCAGACCCTCACGGTCTGGGTTCTCACCAATGGCCTCGAGAATCATCCGCATTGCGACCTCTATCTTACCTTGGTCTATCATCTTGACCTCCGCGCTAAACTAAGTTTGCCTGTCTTCGGGTATTTTTCTAAGCTACTATCTCAGAGCTAGTCTATGGGCAACGCTGCCAATTTAGGGGCCAGAAGTTTTTGTAGCTCCGCAAGTTCTGGTATCTCTGCCAAGTAGCTATTGAGCGCGCTAAGGCAGGGCCGCAAGGCCTCCTTGGTCCAGTAGGGCACAAGTAAGCGGGCCGTCTCCTGGCTACCGTCTCGCCTCTTAGCTAAGAATTGCGTGCTTAAGTAGCCGCACAGCAGTAGGCGGTAGTATACAGATAGTTTCCAAAGTGTTTGTTCTTGTAGCTTACGCTCTTCGTCGCCTAGAAAATCTGCTCGCGCCCCCAAGTAGTCTTTCATCAGCGCGCGCTCCGCAGAGGGTGTAAGGCCGGTGGCGGGGTCACACAGTAATTCCACCACATCAAGCAGGGATACATCTTGCCGCACCCGGCCAAAGTCAACGGGAGAGTACTTACTGTCTAAAGCAGCCGAGGCAAAGAAGGCCCGCGGTGAAGCCTCCGCCAATTTCGGTCCGGCTGGGATATCCCCAAGCAGGCAAATCGGCTCCGCTGACTGCGTCAAACGAAGGAGCTCGCTATCGGCCAAAGGCACCCCGGCCGTCATTAACCCGGCAAAAGTAGCTGCTATCTGCGAGCGCATCAGTGCGGGGGTAAGCCTGGCTGGCGCAAACAGCTCTGGCGTTAAACTGCCCGATGAGGCGTGAAACTGCGCTAAGGAGACCAGTAAACTCCTGAGCATTTCTTCTTTGTGCGCTTCGTCATGGCCTTGTAACGCTTTGTCTAGCCGCACTGTGCCGACGGAGGAGAGCAAAGTAATATTCTGCGCGGCATCGTGCGCTAAGAGCCTCGGAAAAAGCGCCGAATGGCTGTTTAGGGCGCGAAGTTGCTTAATTTCTTCAGCTTGGCGGGCGTTTTTTTGTTCTAGGATCCTAGCCTCTTCCCTTAAATCAGACAACGGATCATCTTTAAGGCGTCTGGCTTGCTCTGGCACAGCTTGGTCATACTCCACCCCCCCGCTGGCCTGCATGGGGTTCTGGTTGTCGCCCTCACTAGCCTTGTGGCGCTTTTGCCTCTCGGCCAAGAGTGACTCCAGCGGATAAAAAACTTGGGCTAGAACCTGCTCTGCTGTGCCATCGGGAAAGAAGGCGGATACAGCGAAGTATACCTGCTCTTCAACCTGCTGCGGGGCAACGGCTACAGGTAACCGCTCTATATTGATCTTGCTTGGCCCCCGCCCGGCCTTATCTTTGAGGTATCTGGCGAGAAAGCGCCTGCTTAGTCGCACATCGGCAGGGCTAAAGTAGCGCCAGGCAAAAAACGCCACCCCAAGGACCAGTAGTCCATAGATAACTTCCACGCCACACCTCCTAACTCAATCTAAGTCGGGTACCCTTCCTCAGCAGCCTTATCCGCCAAGTTAAAGTCAACGCCATACTTCGCTGCTTGCCGCTCCTTAAGGAACTTAAGAGCGACTTGGGGGAACAAGACATAAGAAAGCACGTCTTCTTCTTGCTCGAGGTAGGTAGCGACTTCTTTGCGTGCCGCGGGCAGCTCCGGCGCAAGCAAATCGGCCGGACGGCACTCTAAAACGGGCGTGTCACCAATGATCGATTTACGAAAATCTTTATCTATATGGCCTGGGGCACGGCCGTACTGCCCGGCGAGATAGTTCTTCACTTCATTGGAGACCATCTTGTAGCGCCCACCCGCCAATACATTTAGCACCGCCTGGGAACCGACAATCTGACTACTTGGCGTGACTAGCGGAGGAAAGCCGAGGTCGGCACGCACACGCGGCACTTCTTCAATCACTTGCGGTAGTTTGTCGACATCTGCCCCTAGCTGCGAGACAAAATTACTCATCATGCCACCAGGAATTTGCGACGAGAGTACATGAATATCCACGCCGTGGTAAATATTTTTGCCCTCGGCGTATTTGTCTTTGCGCTCTTTTAGCTCTTGACTAATTTTAGCCAAGATCCCCATGTCTAATCCCAGTTCGTAGGGCGTGCCCTGCAGCGCCGCTACCATGGACTCCGTACAGGGCTGACTAGTGCCGAGAGCCAGTGGAGACAGGGCCGTGTCGATGATGTCGACCCCTGCTTCTATAGCTTTAAGATAGGCCATGGAGGCCATGCCGCTACTGTAGTGCGAATGTATCTCTAGGGGCAAGGGAAACTCTTTCTTTAACCGGCTGACAAGCTCAAAGGCCACATGAGGCGACAATATGCCCGCCATATCTTTAATGCAGAGAGAGTCTACTCCCATCTCTACCATGGTTCTAGCTGTATCGACAAAGTGCTCGATGGTATGCAAGGGGCTGACCGTGTAGACGACCGCACCTTGCGCGTGACCGCCATACTCTTTAATGGCCTTGATAGACGTTTCAATATTGCGCATGTCATTTAAGGCATCAAAAACCCGAATAATATCGATGCCGTTCTTCAAGCTAAGGCGCACAAATTCGCGCACTACATCGTCGGCATAGTGCCTGTAACCTAGTACATTTTGCCCCCTGAGCAGCATTTGTAGCTTGGAATCGGGCATGGCGCGGCGCAGAGCGCGCAGGCGCTCCCACGGGTCTTCGTTAAGAAAGCGCAGGGCGCTGTCAAAAGTGGCTCCCCCCCATACCTCAAGGGAATGAAAACCTACTTTGTTAAGGTCTTCGCAAAGGGGCAGCATATCTTCCGTCTTCAAACGCGTTGCCATCAGGCACTGGTGACCGTCGCGCAGGGTAGTGTCCATAACACGAACTTTCATCGCTGTTCACTCCTTCTAAGTACTCCTTAGCATCAAGGATAATGTATACACGACGCTTTGACAAGGTCTTGTGGAAAATGCTATGAGTCACGCCCTCTGCCCTACTTGCATAAACTGTGACATCACATCTAGAGGGAGGTAGCCTATGTCAAGGCGTTTGCTTGCGGTGTTCGCGCTGTGCACTATGTTACTCGGTAGTCTGGCCCTCGTGGCCTGCCAAAGACGTGTAGAGGTGAGAGACATTGTGCTCTCAGAGGTCATTCACTCCATCTTCTTTGCGCCACAATACGTAGCTCTCCACAAAGGTTTCTTTATGGACGAAGGCCTTAACGTGCGCCTTGAGGTCGCCGGAGGTGCTGACCGTGGGGCGGCAGCTCTGCTCTCTGGCAGTGCTCATATCGCCCTCTTTGGCACGGAAGCTGCCATCTACACCTTTAAGCAAGGGGCGGCTAACCCCATCGTGGCCTTCGCGCAGCTGACTCAGCGCGACGGGTCCTTCTTGGTTGGGCGCAATGCCGACCCGGATTTCACCTGGGAAGATGTGCGTGGCAAAACCATTATTGGCGGTCGCCGAGGCGGGGTACCGCAAATGGTGCTCGAACACATTTTGCGCCGGCACAATATTACCCCTCAGGTAGATGTAACGATCATCCAAAATATTGGTCTAGGGGCCACCGCCGCTGCCTTTAGAGAAGGTACCGGGGACTTTGTACAGCTATGGGAACCCACCGCCAGCACCCTCATTGCCGCAGGCACAGGCAACATTGTAACGGCGCTAGGCGAGTACAGTGGCAAGCTGCCCTACACTGTTTTTCACGCTACACAGAGCTTTATTAAAGAGAACCCTGCCGTCCTCGAACAATTTACGCGGGCGATTTATCGGGCGCAGCGCTACGTTGCCGAGAACGAGGCTGAAGTTGTGGCGCGAGCCATTGCCCCCTCCTTCCCCGAAATGACCCTAGAACAGATGACGGCCATTATCGCCCGCTACCAAGCGCTTGACATTTGGGCAGCAAGTCCCCTTGTCCAGAGCGAAGCGGTTGATCATCTACAAAACATCATGATTGAGGCAGGGGAGCTCGACACCAAGGTGCCTTTCACCCAAGTGGTCAACAATACCTTTGCCGAGAGGGCCATGCGGGCACGCAGGTAGTACTGCCCGAAAGTACTTGATAGTAGGAGGGATGGACGTGGACTGTGTGGTGGCCCTAAAAAACGTGGCCCTTAAGTACTTGGCAGAAAGCGGCGAAACCCCAGCTTTAGAGGACATTTCCTTAACGGTCAAGGCAGGAGAGTTTCTTGGCATCGTGGGACCAAGCGGCTCTGGCAAGTCCACCCTGCTATCTATAGTCTCGGGGCTCATTACGCCAACCTATGGCGAGGCAAGGGTGTGCGGGCAGAAAGTCACTGGCCCCAAGGAAGGCAAAGCCGCCTACATGCTACAACAAGACTGCCTACTAGATTGGCGAACCGTGGAGGGAAATGCGCTGCTAGGCCTTGAAATTATGGGTCGCCTGACACCAGAGAGTCGTGAGCGTACTCTTTCCCTCCTCAGGGAATATGGTCTTGCCGACTTCGCCCACCTCTACCCACGTCAACTGTCAGGAGGCATGCGGCAAAGAGTGGCCCTCGTGCGCACACTAGCCACAAACCCCGCCATTTGTCTCTTAGATGAGCCCTTTTCTGCTCTTGATTACACTTCGCGACTAACGCTGCAGGATGATGTCTGGTCCATTCTACGGGGCCAAGGCGTCACCTGCATCTTGGTCACGCATGACATACCCGAGGCCATTGCCATGTGTGACCGTATCATCGTCTTCACCAAGCGCCCAGGAAAAATAAAACTTGAACTGCAGATTGATCTAGCGCAAGAGGGGCAAAGCCCCATGGCCAAGCGTCAGTCTCCAGATTTTCGCTGGTACTTTAGCCGCATATGGGAGGAGATGGAGCTAAGTGTCGACAGAACACGCAGCCTTTCTTAAGAGACTTCGCTTCACAAAACTCTGTATACGGCTAGTCCAAGTGGGTCTACTAGTGGGTTTCTTCGCCCTGTGGGAGGTAGCTACACAGCTAGGTTGGCTAGACTCCTTCCTCGTAAGCAGCCCCTCCCGCGTGTGGAGCACTATTCTTCTCTTGCATGCTGACGGAAGCCTCTACCGCCATATCGCCATCACCAGCCTCGTGACTATGGTCGGTTTTGTAGGCGGCACAGTTATCGGCACCTTTATCGCTGCCCTACTGTGGTGGTTCCCCACTTTATACCTTACCGCGCAACCCTTTCTTATCGTCATCAACAGCTTACCCAAAATAGCCCTTGGCCCCCTCTTTATTGTGTGGCTAGGTACGGGCTACCTCACCATAATCGCCATTGCCCTCGCCATTTCGCTGGTGACAACGGTTATTGTCGTACACAGCGGCTTCGCCAATATAGACCCCCTCAAGCTAAAACTTGTACATTCCTTTGGGGCCACAAAATGGCAGTCCTTTCGCCTGGTCATCCTCCCCGGTAGTTTTCCAACTATTATGTCGGCCCTTAAAGTTAATGTGGGGCTCTCCTGGGTCGGGGTCATCGCGGGCGAGTTCTTGGTCTCCCGCGCTGGCCTTGGCTACCTCGCGGTCTACGGGGGGCAAGTCCTCAACATGAGCCTCGTCATGACCAGCGTTCTTATCTTGTGCGTCGCCGCCGCCCTGATGTACCAGGCCATCGTCCTCCTCGAGCTGCGACAACGGGGACGGTTTTTGAATTAGAAGCAAGAAGCAGGAGGCGAGAAGCAAGAGAGGAGAAGGAACGTTTATTAACCACAGAGTACACAGAGTATGAAAGAGAGGAACAAGGAGTTTGGTTTGGTGGTTGAAATCGCGCCTCCGACAAAGGGGATGACTCTATTTGTTTTAGTCAGCGTATGCCACAATCACCCATCGACCGAAAGGTGAGAATTATTGTATCATTCACCTAAGGGGGTGGAGATGTGCGCTGGCTCGTCATAGTGCTAATTTTTGTCTTGCTCTTTTTATCGACTCGGCTTGAACCCAGTCAACTTTATTCGAGCAAGGACTTTGTGCTTGCGCAGAGCACAGATCTTTACACAGCCACACCTGCATTGCCTGCTCCTGTAAGCGCAAAGGGGTGGAAGAAACCTGAGATAGCCCTCTTCGCCCGAGATGAAAGCCTACTCGCAAGCTTAGTTCAAATCTCTGAAGACGAACTCCTCTACCTCTTGAGCTTGCAGGATGATAATGGGATAATTGCCCAAACACCTGAACGCCTGCACAGCATCCCCTACTTTTCTAATATGGCGGCGATGGCGCTGCTCAGTGACCCGCGGGGACATGAGCCCGTGCGCAAATACATGGCATGGTACATCGCCCACCTAAATCGCCCAGACAAGTACAACTTCACCGGCACTATGTATGACTGGAGCAAAACAGACGGCGCATGGCAGCATACCTACAGCTATGACTCCGCCGACAGTTATGCTGCCACTTTTCTTAGCCTCGTGCTAAACTACACCGAGGTCACTCTCGATGCAAGTTTTGCGATCGACAACATTCAAGCTATCGTGGATGTAGCCGAGGTGCTCATCAGGCTGCAAGACAGGGACGGCCTGATGTGGGCTAAACCCCGCTACTATGTTAAGTTTCTCATGGACAACGCGGAAAACTACCGTGGTCTACGAGACGCCGAGAAGCTCATGCAACACCTCGGGCGCACGGACTTTAGTGCGCGCTATGGCCATGCCGCGACTAGGGTAGCGCGGGGCATGGAAAAGCGCATGTGGAACGAGGCCGACCAAAGCTATGCCTGGGCGATAATGGGCCCGTTTTGGGTACGCCAGCAGAGGCAGCGATGGTACCCAGACACCGTAGCGCAGCTATACCCGGTGGTGTTTGGCGTCATTCCGCCAAACTCTGAACGCGCCTCGCACCTCTATGCCAATCTTAACGCCAACTACCCCGACTGGACCAGCGGTCGGTTTGATGACCGCTTTCCTTGGACGGTACTGGCCTACATGGCCGCTCTGATGAACGACGATGTACGGGCGGTAAGCTACATGAAAAACGTGCACCAGACCATAACCGCAGAGCATCGTTGCTATCCTTGGCACGCCTTTGAGTCGGCCTTTTATCTTAAGGCGTGGAACAAAATCCACGCACGCAATCCTTAGTCGCTGCTAGCGACTAACAAGTGGCGCTTCTGTAGGCGGACTCTCTGCCTCCCTGAGAGCCTCCCAGGTAAAGTTAAAGGCGGTTCTCCACACGATAACAACTGCGAGCATCAAGACGACAAAGTAGCCCAAGAGGAATATGTTACTAGAGAAAAGACGCCAATGTATAAAGGCTAGCACACCCAGAAAAATAACACGGGCCAAGCTCTCCACCATGTCGCCACCGACGACCTGACCAAGCGCTGCCGAAAATGGCATGCGTTTTTTACCTAGACATGCACCCAGGAGCATGACTAAGAGCGAGCTAGTCAGTATGATAACCAGATGCTTGCCGCTCTCTACGCCCAAGAGCGCTAAAGTAACCACTATGAGGACAAGCACCGGCAAAGCCAAGTAACTAAGCAAGTACCCCTGCATCGCTCCTCGCATGGCGCGGCCAGGATTTTTTAGCGGCAGGGCCTTGTACACCCAGGAGGCACGGTAGCTCTCGCTGTAGTCTATGAACCTAACCATGCTGACTGGCGCAACAAGAAACGCATAGATGAACAAGACATTAACCCCACCCCGCAGAGCGTCCGACAGGGCGCCCCATGACATTTCATTTCCGAGCGTGGGCAAGAGCCCGGCAATAAAGGGCAAGGCCACGCCAAAGGCAAATTGCGGGTAGAGCTGAAATTTTAGCGCGCGCTCCTTGGTGAGCATCGCGTGTGCAAAACGAATAAAGGCACCCTCTATACGCTCGGGCGCGATAAGGCGCGTAACTCTCTGGATTAGTAAGGTGAGTGTTGTCTCGCGGTAGCGCGCGGTAGACCCAGAACTTTCGAGCTTCGCTAGGTATTTTTCAATATGCGGCGAGATAACGCTGATGTGTAGCCACATGGCCAGTACGGGCACAGCAAAACCTAAGAGCGATGAGAGAATGTAAGGCCTACTACGCGACGCTCCGACCACAAAGCTAATTAGACCCGCAAAGTAGGCAGGAGGCACAAAAATCTGCCACCAAGCCGGCTCGAGGTAGATGGCGAGGCCACGTAGCCCAATCGTACGATTAAACAACTGAAAGCCCAAGTTCATTGTAATCATCAGGAAAATTTGAAACATAATGATAATGTCTTTAAGCTTCTCGCCGTCAAAATACCTGAGGACAGCAATATAGAGGAGCGATGTGACGCATACTGCCAGCATACACAGTAAAACGAGCGAGACTACCATGACTCCAAAAAAGGCGAAACCAAACCTATACGCTCCGAGCGCCAGACCAGGCCCGGCCAGCGCCGTACAGAGTATGGTCAGGTGGATGGCAATGTGCGCAAGTTTAGCGGCGCTAATAGTTCGCGATGTTACCGGTTTTGTGGACAAAATGGTTCTGTCTCGCACTTCGAGCAGCAACCCAGAAAAATTAGACACTAAGGAAGTCAGCAAGATGAACAGCACTATCCCAAAGTAGAGGGTCATAACGGCAAACAAAGAGCCCTGAGAGAGCATAGCTAAGGCGGGAGCAAGACCAACGAACGCATAGATCCACATGGATTTAACGAAACTGCTGTGCTCCTGCCCCTCCGGTGGTGGAGCACCCCCGGTCAGCACGTTAACATTGCGTCCGTCTAGGGCGAGCTTCACCTGCACGATGCGGCGCATAACTTTGTAGTTTACCCCAAGCCGCGTAAAAATCGCGGCGAAGAAGTCAAGCATCTTTAGCGACGTATACTCGCTCATCCTATGTCACCAAGAGAGAAATGATTTCGTCTGCCACTTCTTTATGTCCCCTGAAGCCAGTAAGTTTGTTGAAGATATCGTGGAGCGATTTGTCAACGCCGGCCCCTCTAAGTTCCGCGATCGGCCCATCGGCCGCAATCACTCCGTTATGCAACAAAACGATACGGTCGCTAAGCTTCTCTACCACCTCCATGATGTGCGAAGAATAGAAGATGGTCTTGCCCTGGCGCGCCAAACCAGCCATGACTTCCTTAACGATCATCACGCTGTTGGCATCTAGGCCGGAAATCGGCTCATCCCAGAAGAGAATGTCTGGGTTATGTATCAAACTAGCTATAATCAGCAACTTTTGGCGCATGCCTTTAGAGTAAGTAGAGATACGCGCACGGTAGCTGTCGGCAAGCCCAAGAAGATGCGTTAGCCTAGCCGCGCGCCTCGCCACAACCTCCGGTGCCACTCCGTACAAGTCGCCGACAAAGGTTAGATACTCCTGCCCAGACAGGCAGTCGTAGACATCACCCGCTTCAGGTACATAGCCGATTCTCCCTTTGTACTCCACCCCCGCTCTAATGTCACGCCCAAATATCGTCACCTCGCCGTAGTACTGCTCGATCAAGCCAAGCACAATCTTAACGGTGGTACTTTTGCCCGCGCCATTAGCCCCGATGTACCCGATAATCTGCCCGGGGTAGACCTTGAGATTCACCCCCCTTAGGACCGCCTGCGAACCATAACTCATCATCAGCTGCTTCATTTCAATTACCGGCTCCACCGTCACACCTCCAAAAGATTCTCCTACTGTTACGCCATGGCGGCAGCCCCGTATTGCCACTGACAATCGTCAATCTCCATTCATTAAGTGTTAATACGTAGGGGTGGGTGATTTGTTTCACTATAAGTTTAATCCTATGCAAGGGGATGAAACTGGGTTAATTATAGAAGCACCTTCTCATTTGTGTAGCCCCTGCTGACATGATTTACTTTGGGTCCACTACGTCGGCCGCCTGGAAGCACATTGGTCCGTCTTGTCCTCGAATTCGGACAAATTACCTAGCAAAAGCTCACTCCTCGTACCCATTAATGGGGTCTCCCACTCTCCACACTACTGCTACGACATCGTCATACAAAACGGTGACCAAATCCCCATCTCCCGGGGACAACTCTACTACATACGCCTGCGGCAAGCCTTGGCGCATCGAATATATGTGCACAACGGTTCCCCTGCGGCCATTTTTCAACCTGACTACATCATGTTCATTGATGAGCAACATAATTACGCCCCTCCTTTGCTTTCTTCTTTAACACCAATAAAGTCATCTTTAATCCACGCCCCCGCGCGGGGGGCGACCAGATTTAGACCGGCTGTGGTTTAGGGGCGTTATGTTTCAATCCACGCCCCCGCGCGGGGGGCGACCGATGCCGTGGACGCAATGCGCGACAACCAAGGAGTTTCAATCCACGCCCCCGCGCGGGGGGCGACCTTGCTAGTGGCTCATACTTTGCGAAGGTCACCGGGTTTCAATCCACGCCCCCGCGCGGGGGGCGACAGACCATCCGGGAGTTAACCTCATCGCGCACGTGGTTTCAATCCACGCCCCCGCGCGGGGGGCGACTAGTAAATATGCACATTATCGCATGGAAAAGTGGGTTTCAATCCACGCCCCCGCGCGGGGGGCGACGTACCGGGACTTCCTGCTCGCTACTTACCCTGACGTTTCAATCCACGCCCCCGCGCGGGGGGCGACAATCTCGGCGTTGCCGTAAACATCGGCGTTGCCGTGTTTCAATCCACGCCCCCGCGCGGGGGGCGACTTAGTGAGTAGAGTATACCGCAAGAGTCAAGGGAGTTTCAATCCACGCCCCCGCGCGGGGGGCGACATTGTCTTAGTGGGGACTGTGATAGTTTCCATCGTTTCAATCCACGCCCCCGCGCGGGGGGCGACTCCGCTGCTGCAGGTCTTCAAGCTCCACAGTCAGTTTCAATCCACGCCCCCGCGCGGGGGGCGACCGACCAGCGCCGTGGGCTCGCTGCCGGTGCGCAGGTTTCAATCCACGCCCCCGCGCGGGGGGCGACTATCACAGCGCCGCAATCGCGATTTAAGTATGGGGTTTCAATCCACGCCCCCGCGCGGGGGGCGACCATCACAGGGTTTAAGTATCGGCAGCCGTTTGGGGTTTCAATCCACGCCCCCGCGCGGGGGGCGACCGCTTCCGGGGGCGTGCCCGGGGTCGATTATCACGTTTCAATCCACGCCCCCGCGCGGGGGGCGACGGTGTCACCAAGGGTGAGTTGCGAGCAATGGCCGTTTCAATCCACGCCCCCGCGCGGGGGGCGACCACCTACAGATGCTATGAGCAACCACTCGCCGCCGTTTCAATCCACGCCCCCGCGCGGGGGGCGACGCTCGCCATGTACTCTAACTGGCGCAGTGTCACCGTTTCAATCCACGCCCCCGCGCGGGGGGCGACCAGGAGCCGGAGACCGTTGAGCCCTGTCCCGTAGGTTTCAATCCACGCCCCCGCGCGGGGGGCGACGCCATGCTGGCGGGTACCGCTGTGCTGTGGGAAGTTTCAATCCACGCCCCCGCGCGGGGGGCGACCCGCAGGACTGGGGGCAGGTAGCAAATCATGTGGTTTCAATCCACGCCCCCGCGCGGGGGGCGACCTCTTGCGGGGTGAAGCTGCAAGTCCTCGTCGATGTTTCAATCCACGCCCCCGCGCGGGGGGCGACCAATGCCTTTTCGAGCCGCGATGCCAATGGCACTGTTTCAATCCACGCCCCCGCGCGGGGGGCGACAAGCGCTTGCCTCTAAGGCGGAGCAACGCATCGGTGTTTCAATCCACGCCCCCGCGCGGGGGGCGACCAGAGATTGCCTGCCGCATCTTTTATAGGCAAGAAGTTTCAATCCACGCCCCCGCGCGGGGGGCGACGCTAAATCGCCTCTTGCCATCGCCCTGTCAAAG
>JAGXTJ010000033.1 GCA_018333655.1 Bacillota bacterium
AGGCAAGAGGCAAGAGGCAAGAGGCAAGAAACAAGAAGCAAGAAACAAGAGGCAAGAAACAAGAGGCAAGAAGCAAGAGGCAAGAGAGAAGTAACGTTTGTTAACCACAGAGGACACAGAGTAATAAAGAGAGAAACAAGGAGTGCCAAGAATGATTATAGTCGTTCCATCTTTCTCTCTTTTCCACGCCCCTGTGTCCTCTGTGGTAGAAATCGTGACTAAGTCTCGGCCCCGAGGAAAGTGAGCCAATACCCCTTAGGTAAGATTATAGATGAGTTAATGCGTGTGCTTGACAAAATAGGCTCCGCGCACGATAATATAGACAAAATAATAATTATTACTACCTGGGGGAATTTGCATGGACAGCTTGGTGGAGAGACTGCGGGAAAAAGGTTTAAAGGTTACGCCGCAACGCGTAGCCATTTACGGCTTGCTGCTTAATACCACTGCCCATCCGACCGCGGAGGAGTTATGGGAAGAAGTCAAGAAAGACCATGCCGCCGTCAGTTTTAACACCGTCTACACCACGCTGAGCACACTGGCGCAGGCGGGGCTCATTCAAAGGCTGCATATGGGTGCGGCCGCGCACTACGATGCTAAAGTAAGCCCCCATGTTCACTTAAATTGTAGACAGTGCGGACGGGTCGACGATTATGACGCCGACTTCGGGCTAAACCTAGCCGCAGTAGGTTCGCGCGCTAAGCGTGACCGGGGTTTTGTGGCCGAAAGGTTAGATCTCACCGTCTACGGTATCTGTCTGCCCTGTTCTAAAATTTCTTGAGTCCAGGAGCTGTTATAAAGACTCCCCGAGTAACATGGGGGAGTCTTTTTTGTGCCGCAGAGAAGGAGTAGCATCCCCCAGGAGAACTAAAACCCGAACATTAGGCTGCAAAAACAGTTCTATTGTTCGAGATTTTTCTTGACAGAGCACCGAAGTCAGTGCTATATTCGGATTGCAAAGGCATTAGGGTGCACAAGCTCGAGATGCCACTGATAAAGGGAGGTTGCCACTTTGCTAGAGCGCATGTTTAAGCTAAGAGAAAACAACACTACCGTCCACACCGAAGTATTTGCCGGGCTCACCACATTCATGACCATGGCCTACATTATTTTTGTCAACCCTAGTATCTTGTCGCTGGCAGGTATGGATTTTGGGGCGGTGCTCGTCGCTACTTGTTTGTCAGCCGCCTTAGCGACTATCGCGATGGGCCTTATGTCTAACTACCCTTTTGCCCTGGCCCCAGGCATGGGTCTTAACGCCTTTTTCACTTACACCGTGGTCAAGGGGGCAGGTCTTAGCTACCAGGCAGCCCTGGCCGCCGTTTTTATTTCAGGGATATTATTCTTTCTTCTTACTGTTACTAAGGCGCGCGAAGAAATTATTAACTCTATTCCGATGTCCTTAAAATTGGCGGTAGGCACTGGTATTGGGGTGTTTATCGCTCTCATTGGTTTTAAGAATGCCGGCCTGGTCATAGCTAAGCCCGCCACCCTCGTGACCCTAGGTGATGTGCAAAATCCGTTGGTCCTTTTATCCATCTTTGGCTTGCTCTTGACCAGCATTCTTGTTGTCAAAAAAGTGCGCGGGTCCTTGCTTATTGGCATTTTTACTACTACGGTCGTCGGCATGATTGTTTCTGAGATTATGGGCCCACAGTTCTTTGGTCTCATCCCCGGCACTGAAACGGCCCTAATTCGTGCCCCCAAGTCTTTGGCCGATATTTTCGCCTTTCCCCCGAGATTAGCCCACCTAGGTGAGTTCCGCTTTGGCTTCGCAGAGCTACTTGGTATTGGCTTTATCCCCATCATCTTCTCCTTTGCCTTTGTGGACGTTTTTGACACCATAGGTACTCTTATCGGAGTGGCTAGTAAAGCCGACATGCTTGATGCCGAGGGGAAGTTGCCGCGGGCCAATAGCGCCATGATGGCTGATGCCATCGGTACTGTAGCGGGCGCCATGCTTGGCACCAGCACGGTCACTACCTATGTGGAAAGTGCCGCCGGTGTAACGGAAGGCGGGCGCACTGGTCTCACCGCGGTAGTAACAGGGCTTCTCTTCTTGGCTGCGCTCTTTATCTCACCTCTAGCCGGTCTCGTGCCCGCCGCTGCCACAGCGCCAGTGCTAATTATTGTGGGCGTCTTTATGATGGAGCCGGTGGTAAAGATAAATTTTGGTGATTTCGCAGAAGCTATACCTGCGTTCTTGACCATTGTGATGATGCCCTTCACCTTTAGCATTGCCGAAGGCATTGTGTGGGGAGTTATCTCCTACGTGGTCCTTAAGTTAGCTCAAGGCAAGCAAAAAGAAATTTCGTGGATGATGTATGTGCTGACCTTCCTGTTCGTACTGCGCTTCTTTGTGCTCTAATTTGTCATATTCTCGTGGTACACTCTAGGCGCGAAGACAAATCCACAGGGCCATAAAGGAGGTCGCCAATGATAGAGCGCTACAGTCTCCCCGCCATGCGGAACATTTGGACCCTAGAGACTAAGTACCAGCAGTGGTTAGCGATTGAGATTCTTGCCTGTGAGGCCTGGAGTGAGCTCGGGGTAATTCCCCGCCCCGACGTAGAGTTAATACGCCAAAACGCCCGCTTTGACCCGAGCCGCATAGCAGAGATAGAGCTTGAGACCAACCATGACGTCGTCGCCTTTACGCGCAATGTCAGCGAATCGCTAGGGCCAGAAGCCAAGTGGGTGCATTATGGCTTGACTTCTACTGACGTGGTAGACACCGCGCTGTCGTTACAACTCGTAAAAGCAATGGACTTGGTAGAAAACAAACTGACAGAACTCGCAGAGGCCGTTGCTAAGCAGGCTAAACGTCACAAGCACACCGTGATGATGGGGCGCACCCATGGCGTGCACGCCGAGCCGACGACCTTTGGTCTAAAACTCGCTGTGTGGTATGCGGAGCTTAGGCGCCACAGCGAACGCTTGTCGGCAGCGCGCCAGACCATTGCCGTAGGCAAGCTTTCTGGTGCGGTCGGCACCTATGCCAACATCAACCCTTATGTAGAAGAATATGTCTGCTCGTGCCTGGGCCTTACTACGGCCCTAGCTGCTACCCAGACCTTGCAAAGAGACCGTCACGCCAGCTTAGTCACTACTCTAGCCATTGTCGGCTGCTCGCTCGAGAAGTTCGCCACGGAGATTCGGGCCCTGCAAAAAACGGAAGTACAGGAGGTCGAAGAGCCTTTTGCGCGCGGCCAAAAAGGTAGTTCGGCCATGCCTCATAAGCGTAACCCCATCATGTGCGAGCGCGTGGCGGGGCTCTCGCGCGTGCTGCGGGGCTATGCGCTCACTGCCATGGAAAATGTCGCTCTGTGGCATGAGCGCGACATCTCGCATTCTTCGGCTGAGCGCATTATTCTGCCTGACGCCTTTCATGTCTTGTACTACATGCTGCACGTGTTAACGCGGGTTATGGAGGGGTTGACCGTCAACCAAGAGACTATGCAAGACAATATGGCTCGGTCATACGATCTAGTCTACTCGCAGCATGTTCTTCTGCAGCTTATCGACGCTGGTTTATCGCGGGAGAGTGCATATGACTGTGTGCAGAACTTGGCCGGGCAAGCTTGGGTGAGCAAAAAGAGCTTTAAAGAACTCGTACTAAGCAGTGCAGAGATACGCGCACGGCTTGACGGTGAAAAGCTCCACGCGGCTTTTGATCTTAACTACCACCTTAAGTATGTCGATTATATCTTCGCTCGCGTGGGCCTTGACGGATAACGGCATACTACTCTGGTCCAGAGACAAGGAGAGAGCACATGGAGAAATTGGCATTACTATACGAGGGGAAGGCCAAAGCGGTTTACGAAACCGCTGATCCCGAGTGCGTAATCATTTATTTTCGCGACTCTGCCACTGCCCAAAACGGCCTCAAACAAGGCACCATAGCCGACAAGGGCCTTCTCAATAACCTCATTTCGGCGCATTTTTTTGCCTTGCTTGCCGCACATGGTGTAGAGACGCACTATGTGCAGACGGTAAGTCCGCGGGAGATGCTCGCCAAGAAGCTGGAAATTGTTAAGGTAGAGGTGGTAGTACGCAACATCGTGGCGGGCTCACTGGTTAAGCGTTTGGGATACCCAGAAGGCACTCCCTTGGCCACGCCGATACTCGAGTACTACTACAAGGATGACTCCCTTGGCGACCCCCTAGTGAATAGCGACCACCTCGCGGCCTTAAACCTGGCGACGGCCGAAGAACTCACGGCCATTGCTCTAGTCAGCCACAAAGTTAACAGCATTCTTAAAAGTCATTTGGCCGAGAAGAACTTGCTCCTTGTGGACTGCAAGCTTGAGTTCGGTCGCCATAAAGGGCGCTTGCTCCTCGGCGATGAAATATCGCCCGATACCTGTCGTTTTTGGGACATTACTACCCATGAGAAGCTCGATAAAGACCGCTTTCGCCGCGACCTCGGCGGGGTGTCGGAGGCGTACCACGAAATCTTAAGGCGTTTGACAGGAGGTAGGCTAAGTGTACAAAGCTAAAGTTTACATCACGCTGAAAGAGGGCGTGCTTGACCCAGAAGGTCAGGCGGTTTGTGCTGGGCTGCACAGCCTAGGGTTCACTGGCGTGGCTCTGGTGCGCATGAATAAGTCGGTGGAGATTATGGTAGAGGCGGCAAGCCTAGACGATGCTCGGGCCCTCGTGCGCGAGATGTGCGAGAGACTGCTGGCTAACCCTATCATGGAGGAATACCACTTCGTCTTGGAGGACCCCGTATGAGGTTTGGCATCGTCGTCTTCCCTGGCTCTAACTGCGACATCGATTGCTACCATGCCGCCAAAGAGGTGCTCGGGCAGCCGACTGAGTATGTGTGGCACCAAGAGAGTGACCTCGCCCGCTTTGACTGCATCGTGCTCCCCGGCGGGTTTTCTTATGGCGACTACTTGCGCACCGGGGCACTGGCGCGCTTTTCTCCTGTGATGACCGCGGTGGCCAAGGAGGCTAGCCGCGGCAAACTCATTCTGGGTATCTGTAATGGCTTTCAGATTCTGCTTGAGGCAGGCCTACTGCCTGGCGCTATGCAGAAAAATGACCATCTACAGTTTCGCTGCGAAATGCGCCATGTGCGCCTTGAAAACGTAAAGACTCCTTTCACGACGCTAGGCCAAGCGGGGCAAGTTCTTCGTCTGCCCATCGCCCATGCCGAGGGGAACTACTTTATTGACGAACTAGGGTTAGAAGCGTTACTAGGTAACGACCAAGTTGTTTTTCGCTATACCGACAAAGACGGGCGGGTCACGGCCGAGGCCAATCCTAATGGGTCTTTGCATAATATCGCTGGCATCGTCAATCGTGCGGGCAATGTGCTTGGCATCATGCCGCATCCAGAACGCAGCACAGAAGAAATACAGGGCGGTACCGACGGCTTGCTCATTTGGACGTCATTACTGGCGTGGTGGGGTGAAAGGCATGCGTGAAGTTTATCTTGATACACAAGATCTCGCTGAGGCTCGCGCCATGGGGCTTAAGCCATTAGAGTGGGAGAGAGTACTTGCCTTGCTTGGGCGACGGCCCAATCTCACCGAGCTAGGCATGTTTGCCGTGATGTGGTCAGAGCACTGCAGCTACAAGCACAGTAAAATTGCCCTGCGCCAGTTTCCCACTACAGGGGCACGCGTCATACAAGGCCCGGGCGAAAATGCCGGTGTGGTAGACATTGGCGATGGACAGGCAGTTGTCTTTAAAATGGAGAGCCACAATCATCCCTCCGCTATCGAGCCCTACCAGGGGGCTGCCACCGGCGTAGGCGGTATCGTGCGCGATATTTTTACCATGGGTGCACGCCCTATCGCTTTGCTCAACAGCCTGCGTTTTGGCGAGCTCACCACGCCTAAGCAGCGCTATCTTTTTTCTGGCGTCGTCGCTGGTATTGCCGGCTATGGCAATTGCATGGGCATTCCCACCGTAGGTGGCGAGGTCTACTTTAACGCCAGTTACACTCATAATTGTCTCGTCAACGCCATGTGTGTCGGAATTATCGACCAAGCCAAGCTCACTAAGGGTAGGGCACAGGGGGTAGGTAGCCGCCTTGTCTTGATCGGCGCGCGAACGGGGCGCGACGGCATTCATGGCGCGACCTTTGCCTCCGAGGAGCTAAGTGAAAAATCCCTCGAAAAGCGTCCAGCCGTGCAAGTGGGCGACCCCTTTATGGAGAAGCTCTTGCTCGAGGCCTGCCTCGAACTAATTGAGGCTGAGGTCATCCTTGGCATGCAGGATTTAGGCGCGGCTGGCTTGACCTCGGCTGCGAGCGAAATGGCCGCGCGCGGAGGACAAGGCGTCGAAATTGATGTGTCACTAGTACCTTGCCGCGAAAAGAACATGAACCCCTACGAAATCATGCTCTCAGAATCGCAGGAGCGCATGCTCCTAGTAGTTGAGCCAAGCAAAGTCGCGGTGGTGCTAAGCACTTGTGCCAAGTGGGGGCTTATGGGTACGGATATCGGCAGGGTGACCACGAGCGGCCAGGTGACGATTCGCCAAGGTGAGCGCGTAGTGGCCGAGGTGCCAGCCAAGCCCCTAGCCAGCGAAGGGCCCGTCTACAATCCGACCGCTACCATGCCCCTCTGGCAGGCGGAAGTGCAGTCACTTAACTTAGCAGAATTACCCCTGCCAGAAGACCTGAATGCCGTCCTTCGGGTGCTACTTGCTTCGCCTAACATTGCCAGCAAAGAATGGGTTTATCGCCAGTATGACCACATGGTACGGGGCGATACCGTAGTCTTGCCGGGGGGAGACGCTGCCGTGCTCCGCATTAAAGGTGCAGAGAAGGGCCTGGCCTTAAGTGTAGACTGCAATAGCCGCTATGTCTTTCTTGACCCCTACTGGGGCGGGGCGATCGCCGTCGCCGAGGCAGCGCGCAATGTGGCCTGCAGCGGAGCTAGGCCACTAGCCATTACTAACTGCCTTAATTTTGGTAGCCCAGAAAGACCGGAGATTTTTTACCAACTCACCAATGCTATTGCGGGCATGTCCGCAGCCTGCACAGCCCTAGGCACCCCGGTCACAGGCGGCAATGTCAGCCTCTACAATGAAACGGGCGGGCAAGCCGTATTTCCTACGCCGACAGTAGGCATGGTGGGCTTGCTAGATAAGGTAGAGCAGCGCGTCACAGTTAGCTTTAAGCAATTAGGCGATGTGGTCTGTCTCTTGGGCGAAACTTACGAGGAACTGGGCGGTAGTGAATATCTTAAAGTCGTCCACTCTTTGGAGCGCGGTCACCCACCGCGGCTTGACCTTGGCGCGGAGCGCCGCCTGCAGGATTATCTCGTGGCGGCCAGAGCAGAGGGGCTCTTGGCCTCGGCCCATGATTGCTCCGACGGTGGCCTGGCAGTCACCCTGGCCGAATCGGCTATCGCCGGTGAACTAGGGGCCGAAATTGAGCTTGTGGGCCTACACGGCATGCGCCCTGATGCCCTGCTCTTTGGCGAATCGCAGTCGCGCGTGGTAGTCACCGTCAAGCCGCAGGATGTGGGCAGGGCAGAAACACTGGCTGCTACTCTAGGGGTGCCCTTTGCTGTGGTAGGAAAGGTGCAAGGAGATACCTTGAACGTAGATGTTCAGGGTAAGCGGCTAATTGCCGCCGCGGTAGCATCTATGTCGCAGCTCTGGAAAGGGAGCTTAACATGCCTAATGTCGCAGTAGACGATAAGTTGCGCGAAGAATGTGGTGTCTTAGGTATCTTTGGGCATGGCCTCGACGTGGTGCGGCTCGGCTACTTTGGCCTGTTCGCCTTGCAGCACCGTGGACAAGAGAGCGCGGGGCTGGCCGTTGCCGATGGCACCGGCATTGTGCGCCACAGGGGCCGCGGGCTCGTGGCTGAGGCCTTTAACGAGGAGCATATCGCTGCGCTAAGCGAACACAACCCCCATCTAGGTATCGGGCATGTGCGCTACTCCACTGCTGGTGCCTCCGATTTAATTAGCAGCCAGCCTCTCCTGCATTATGACGAGCAGGTGGGTGGCCTAAAAATTGCTCTCGCCCATAACGGCAATTTAGTGGGGGCAGGCCAGTTACGGCGAGAGCTAGAGGCAGGCGGCGCTCACTTTGCTACTATGAGTGATACAGAGGTCATTCTTAAGCTGCTGCATCGAGAATACACCGGGGATATACAAGAGGCCCTAGTGCGGACGCTTCTGGCCCTCTGCGGAGCCTTCAGCCTAGTGCTGTGTACACCCGCAAAGCTAATTGGCGTGCGTGACCCCCATGGTTTTAGGCCGCTCTGCCTAGGTAGCCTCGGCGGAGGCTACATCCTCGCCTCCGAAAGCGCGGCCATTTTGGCTCTCGGCGGTGAAGTAATCCGAGATATTAGGCCAGGAGAAATAGTCGTCATCGATGACAGTGGGGTGCAGTCTCAACAGTATGCACCAGCCACAAGAAGCTCCTGCATCTTTGAGTATGTCTACTTTGCCCGTAACGACAGTGTGCTTGACGGGCTCAATGTGTACAATGCGCGTGTCGCCCTGGGTCGGCGCTTGGCGGAGGAGCACCCCGTTCAGGCTGATTTAGTTATTAGCGTGCCAGATTCAGGCACCCCAGCCGCCTTAGGCTACGCCGCCTCTGCCAACTTACCATATGGCGAGGGCTTGGTTAAAAATCGCTATGTGGGGCGCACCTTTATACAGTCAAGCCAGGCCCTGCGCGAGCTCAAGGTGCTGCTTAAATTCACGCCGAATACCGCCATCTTGCAGGGTCAGCGCGTCGTCATCGTTGACGACTCCATTGTGCGCGGCACCACCATGGAGCTACTGGTGCGCGCCTTGCGGCGTGCGGGCGCCAGCGAAGTACATGTACGTGTGAGCTGTCCACCATATACAAATCCCTGCTACTTCGGCATCGATACACCCTCCTGCCTAGAGCTGGTGGCCAACTGTTCTGACAGTGCAGGTGTTTGTCGCATGATTGGGGCCGACAGCCTTGGCTACCTGAGCCTAGAGGGCATGTTAGAGGTCTTGTCGGGCGGCGAGCGGCAGTTTTGTCTGGGTTGCTTCACGGGGGACTACCCCTTAGACGTATCGCGTCAAGAGCAGGAGGCGGTGCGGCTAGAGAAAGAAGATTGGGGTGATGTGCGTGGCTAAAGAGGTAGGGCTAACCTATAGAGAGGCTGGGGTGGATGTCGCCGCCGGAACGCGCGCCGTAGAGCTGATGCGGAGCGCAGTGCGCACCACCTTTCGCCAAGAGGTGCTCACCGACATCGGCGGTTTTGGGGGGCTCTTTGCCCTCGGTAAGTACGAAGATCCAGTGCTCGTATCTGGCACTGACGGTGTGGGCACTAAACTAAAAGTAGCGTTTATGATGAACAGTCATGCTACAGTGGGCCTAGACTTAGTCGCCATGTCCGTGAATGATATCTTGGTCAGTGGTGCCGAGCCCCTCTTTTTTCTCGACTACTTAGGGGTGGCGAAGCTTATCCCTGAGCAGGTGGCCGAAATTGTGGGGGGCGTGGCCAGTGGCTGCCGCCAAGCAGGCTGCGCTTTAATAGGCGGCGAGACGGCCGAGCTGCCAGGGCTATATGCCCCTGGGGAGTACGACCTCGCCGGTTTTGCCGTGGGCGTGGTAGAGAAAAAACACTTGGTTGATGGCAGCACGATTAAGGAGGGCGACATCCTGCTCGGGCTTCCCTCGAGCGGCTTACACAGCAATGGTTATTCCTTGGTGCGTAAAATAGTCTTTGACTTGGCGGGCCATGCCGTAGATGACAAAGTCGATTGTCTCTGCGCTAGCATAGGCGAGGTGCTCCTTACTCCGACGCGCATCTATGTGCGAGCCGTACTACCCCTAGTGCGCCAGGGGCTTATCAAGGGTATGGTGCATATTACCGGGGGCGGGTTTACCGAGAACATCCCCCGGGTGCTTAAAGCAGGCCTAGGCGTAGAGATAGTCGAGGGCAGCTGGCGCGTGCCACCGGTGTTTTCGTGGTTGGCAGAGCTTGGCGGTGTTTGTACAGAAGAAATGTATCGCACTTTCAACATGGGCCTTGGCTTCATCCTCGTGGTCGCACCAGAACAAGCTGCGGTGGTCATAGACCAGCTCAGCGCAGTAGGAGAGACAGCCTACCAAGTAGGACAAGTTGTTAGCGGAAGCGGTGTTACCTTTGTCTAACAAGCTGCGATTAGCGGTACTCGTTTCGGGTGGGGGCAGCACGCTGCAAAACATTATTGACGCGGTAGAGAGTGGTGCGCTGCAGGCCGAAATTACGCTCGTGGTAAGTTCACGTCGCGATGCGTTGGCCCTCGAGCGAGCTAAAAGACATGCTTTGCCTCATATTGTTCTCCGCCCACGGGATTACAGTGCAGCCAGTAGCTTCGACCACGCTTTGTGTGCCGCCCTAGAGGTTGTGAGGGCTGACTTAGTCGTCTTGGCAGGCTACCTCACGGCCTTAGGGAGCGAGACGGTGTCTGCTTTTTCGGGGCGCATTATGAATATTCACCCCAGCCTTTTACCGGCGTTCGGTGGGCACGGCTACTACGGCCGGCATGTACATGCCGCTGTTTTACATCATGGCTGCAAAGTTAGTGGGGCGACCGTGATGTTTGTCACGCCTGAAGTAGATGCCGGCCCCATCATTCTGCAAGAGGCGGTGCCAGTTTTAGACGATGACACCGTAGAAACTTTGGCAAAGCGAGTGGCAGAGGTAGAAAAGAGGCTCTACCCTCTGGCCATTAAGCTATATGGTGCAGGTAGGCTCTCTCTAAAAGGGAGGCGCGTGCACATAGCGGAGGAGGCCGAGCATGAAGCGAGCGCTTATTAGTGTCGCCGATAAAACGGGGGTAGGGGAATTCGCCGCAGCTCTAGCGCACTTAGGGTACGAGATTGTGGCCAGTGGTGGCACCGCATTGTATCTTAAGGAGCAGGGTGTGGCCGTCACCGAAGTTTCGCAAGTGACTAACTACCCTGAAATGATGGATGGTCGTGTCAAGACACTTCACCCCGCCATCCACGGCGGAATTCTTATGCGCACAGACAACCCCTCTGATGTGGCGAGTGCGCGGCAAGCGGGGATTCAGCCTATCAGCATCGTTGTCGTCAACTTATATCCATTTGAGCGCACCGTGACGGGAGAGCACTCACTAAGTGAAGCCATCGAAAACATCGATATCGGCGGCCCGGCCCTGGTAAGGGCTGCGGCGAAGAATTACGCCTTTGTAGCCGCCGTGACCGATCCCTCGCAGTACCATGGGCTGCTCTGTGACTTGCGTGAGTACGGTGAAATTGCTCTCTCTACCCGTCAAAAGCTCGCGAGAGCAGCTTTTCAGCACACAGCCTACTACGACAGCATGGTGGCCCACTACTTGGCGCGCACTTTCGGGCCGGCCGAGTTTCCCTCGCGTGTGGGCCTACCGCTCTCCCTTGTTAAAGGGCTGCGCTACGGAGAAAACCCGCACCAAGAGGGCGCCCTCTATGCCGCGCCAGGTGCAAGGGTGGGGCTCCCGAGCGCTGTGCAGCTACAGGGCAAAGAGCTCTCTTACTGCAATATTTTAGACGCAGATGCCGCCTGGGCACTTGTCAGCGAGTTCTCTCGCCCGGCCGCCGTCGTTGTAAAACATGCCACCCCTTGTGGTGTGGCTACGGCTCCGTCACTACTTTTGGCCTACCAAAGGGCCGCAGACTGCGACCCTATCTCCACTTTCGGCGGCATAGTTGCGCTTAACCGCGAGGTAGACGTAGCTACGGCTTCGGCCATGAGAGAGATTTTTCTTGAGGTGATTGTAGCCCCTAAATTTAGTGACGCGGCGCGCGAGATACTAAGCGCCAAGCGCAACTTGCGCCTACTCACCATTAGTGACGAGGGTGCAAGGGGAGATGCGGGGCACTGGGAGGTAAAGAGTATTCAGGGTGGCTACTTGGTGCAGACCTCTGATACCTGGGGAGATAAATCGCTCTGGCAAGTTGTCACCTCGGTAGAGCCGACGAGTGAAGAGCGGCAAGACCTAGAGTTCGCCTTTGTCGTCGCTAAACATGTGAAGTCTAATGCCATTGTGATTGCTAAACAAGGGGCCACCCTAGGCATTGGCACGGGGCAGACTAACCGCATCGATGCCGCGCGGCAAGCCCTAGAGCGCGCCGGCGAGCGTGCAGAGGGGGCTGTGCTGGCCTCCGAAGCCTTTTTCCCCCAGCCTGACGTACTACTGGCCTGTGTACAAGCCGGCATAGTGGCCGTCATTCATCCTGGGGGTTCAATCAATGACGACTTGTCGCTAGCGGCAGCTAACGCGGCAGGTATAGCCATGTTGTACAGTAAAGAAAGGCACTTTAAGCACTAGGGGGGGTGCGTTATGCGTGTACTTGTACTTGGCCATGGGGGCAGAGAGCATGCGCTCGCGTGGAAGATTGCGGCGAGCCCGCTCTGCACGAAACTATATATTGCTCCGGGCAACCCGGGGACGGCCGACCTAGGCGAGAACGTAGCTTGCGACATCTGTGATACTTCCGCTGTGGTTAGTCTGGTGCGTGACTTGGCTATTGAACTCCTGGTCATCGGCCCCGAAGCGCCTCTAGCTAGCGGTGTCGCCGATGCGGTGCGCTATGAAGTGCCCTCCTGCTTTGTCTTCGGGCCCACTAAAGCTGGCGCTCGCCTCGAGTGGAGTAAAGCCTACGCCAAAACATTTATGAACAAGTATGGCGTTCCCACAGCAGGCCACCACACATTTTCGTCTCCTAAAGACGCGGCGTTCCACCTCGAGAACTGCGCCTTGCCCGTCGTGGTTAAGGCCGATGGCCTCGCGGCTGGCAAGGGGGTAATTATTGCTAAAACGCGTGCACAAGCAGTGGCAGCGGTGGGCATGCTGCCGCTAGGGCAGACAGTTGTCGTCGAAGAGTTCTTGGTTGGCCGCGAGGCCTCCGTGCTGGTTATTGCGGATGGCAGGCGATGCCATTTGTTGCCGCCGGTGCGCGACTACAAGGCCCTACTAGAAAACAACCTAGGGCCAAATACCGGGGGTATGGGGGCTTACGCGCCCTTGTCAGACTTAACCGCGAGAGACTTAAGTGAAATTAAAGCCCTCGCCGAGCGGACGCTAGCTGGCTTAGTAGACGAGGGCCTAGATTATCGCGGCATTATCTACCTAGGTCTGATGCTGACAGAGGAGGGTGTAAAGGTGCTAGAGTACAACGCGCGCTTTGGCGACCCCGAATGTCAACTGCTGATGGCTTTGCTCGAGAGCGACTTGCTCTACTATCTCTATCATGCGGCGAGGGGAGAGTTGCCTATAGAGCCCCCTACCTGTAGCGAGGACTGTGCTTGCCTCGTAGTAGCCTGCGGTGGCGATTACCCCTACTCGCCCTCGCAGGGCGAAGTAATCACCGGCCTAGCAGAGGCGGTAGCGGCAGGGCACCTCGTGTTTCAGGCGGGCACAGCAGAAGCAGAAGGCCATCTTGTGGCAAATGGCGGCCGCATTTTGAATGTAGTGGGGCGACACCAAGAGATGAGCAGAGCATGCCAAGAAGCCTACCAGGCCTTGAATTATCTTAAATTTGCAGGTATGCGCTTTCGTGGAGATATTGGCCAAGAGGAGGTACTGCCGTGACAGAAGCAAAAGTCGCCGTCATTATGGGCAGCAAGTCAGACTGGGGCGTTATGCAAGAAGCTTGTCGCCTCTTAGAAAAGCTCGAGGTGCCTCATGAGCGGCAGGTAGTTTCGGCGCACCGCACCCCAGATCTTATGTTCACTTTTGCCGAACAAGCAGCTCTGCGGGGAATCAAAGTAATAATTGCGGGTGCCGGCGGCGCTGCTCATCTGCCCGGTATGGTGGCCTGCAAGACGCTTTTGCCAGTTATTGGCGTGCCGATTCCTAGTGCGCACTTACAGGGGCTTGATTCTTTGCTCTCCATCGTGCAGATGCCTGCAGGTGTGCCGGTAGCGACCGTGGCGATAGGGGCAAGTGGTGCCAAAAATGCCGCCCTCTTGGCTTGCCAAATCCTCTCTCTTACGGACGACATACTGCTTAGTAAGCTCAAGAAGCTACGCGACGAAGCGGCGGAGCAAGTTTTTCAGGCCGAAAGGCTTGTAGTGCCATGAGTAAGCTACCTTTAAGGCCAGGGTCGGTGATAGGCATTCTTGGTGGGGGGCAACTTGGCCGTATGACCGCCATGGCAGCTAAAGCCATGGGTTACAAAGTGCTATGCCTCGACCCCACCCCAAACTCACCCTGCGGACAGGTGTGCGACGGACAAGTAGTGGGCTCACTCGGCGACAGGGAGGCCGCTTTTCACTTGGCGCGCCAGTCAGATATCGTTATATACGAGTTTGAAAATATAGATGCCGCTGTCGTGCGCGCCTTAGAGGGCGAGCATTGTGTGCCTCAGGGCAGTAATATCCTCGCCATCACGCAGAATCGCATACTAGAAAAGGCGCATCTGGCAGCACATGGCGTGCCACTTGCGCCCTACCGCGTGGTTAGATCGGCGGCAGACTTATCACATGCCGTAGCCGAGCTTGGCCTGCCACTGGTGCTAAAGTCGGCCTTGGGGGGCTATGATGGCAAGGGGCAGTTGGTCTTGCGGGGCAGTGCCGAGGTGGAGGCCGCGCTGGCGCAAGTTGCCCGCGGGGGTGAATTTGTCGTCGAAAAGTTCGTCGAGCTACACCAAGAAGTATCGGTCATCATAGCGCGCCGCCCGGGGGGTGAGTCTGCCCTCTTTCCCATCGCCGAAAACAGGCATTGTCAAAACGTGCTGCACACCACCATCGTGCCTGCGCGCCTAAGCCAAGACGCATCACAGCAGGCCTTAGAGCTAGCCACCAGCATCGCCCATTCGCTCGACTTAGTGGGTATTCTAGCAGTAGAGATGTTTGTCACCCCACAGGGCCTGCTCGTTAACGAACTAGCCCCACGCCCCCACAATTCAGGCCACTTTTCTTTCGGGGCCTGCTACACCTCGCAATTTGAGCAGTTCGTGCGGGCCGTAGCCGATCTGCCCCTAGGCGGCACCGACCTCCTCTTCCCCGCGGTGATGTTTAATATTCTCGGCCGGCACCAAAGACAAGTCTACGCCAACTGGCCCTTGCTCCAGCAAAAGGGCAAGGTGCACCTCTACGGCAAAAGCTCGAACGCCGACGCCGGGGACGGTTCTTTTTGTAACGCTGCCGACAGCCTAGTTGTAGAAGCTCATTCGCTGCGCAAAATGGGCCACATTCTGCTGCGTAGCAGCGACCCCGAGCCAGAGATCGCCTGGCTATCGGGGCTTCTCGAAAAGTGAGCGCGCCAACGACAGTTTGCCAAAAGACGCCCTTGCCGTATAATAAAGGCGAGAACGACTGTACTTGGGGGTGGTTGTGCGGTGGTGAAGTTTACTAAAATGCACGGGCTGGGTAATGACTTTATTCTCGTTGATATGCAGGAAGAGGTGCTCCTAGAGGCGCCTAGTCGGCTTGCTCGAGCCATCTGTCATCGCCAATATGGTGTCGGTGCCGACGGGCTAGTCTTAGTTCATAACTCCTCGCGTGCCGATTGCCGCATGCAGATTTTTAACGCCGACGGCAGTGAGGCCGAATCCTGTGGCAATGCCCTGCGCTGCGTGGCCAAGTTTGTGTATGACCGCGGGCGAGCACGGGGGGATATCGTCACAGTAGAGGCGCTGGCTGGTCTATACACTATCGAAGTAACGCCGCGCGGCGGCAGCGCCGAGTTGATGAAAGTAAACATGGGGCCACCCCGTTTTGAGCCCGCGGCCATGCCGGCCCTAGTTGACGGTCTTGGGCCTGTACTCGATTTACCACTAAGGACTGCCAAAGCTCTTTACCAAGGCGTCTTGGTCAATACGGGTGTTCCGCATGTGGTTATTTTTGTGCCGACCCTTGAGGGCTTTGATTTTATGGACGAAGGGCGTCAGATTGAGCAAAACCCGCTATTCCCACGGGGCATCAACGTCGACTTTGTCGAAGTAGTGCGCCCCGATTTCTTGGTGGCGAAAGTTTGGGAGCGTGGTGCGGGCCCTACACTGGCCTGCGGCACCGGTGCATCAGCCGTTCTCGCCGCTGCCTACCTCACCGGCAGGTCGGCGCGGTCTGCTACTGTGGTTCTCCCTGGCGGGGAACTCTACATAGAGTGGCGCGAGTCAGATGGCTGCGTGTACATGCTTGGGCCGGCAGTTAGCGTCTTTACAGGCAGCTACGTCTAAAGAGTGACTACCTTCGCGGCCTGCTGTAGGGTTTCTATAATGGTATACATGTTCGTTACTTCACCGATGATTAGTTTGTCTTTCAGACCGTAGTAATCAAGGCATAGACCGCAAGTCATAATAGTAAAGTCCTTGGCAAGTAGTCGCTCCAGGCTCGGCAGTACCTCTGAACCTTGGCAGGTTAATTTTGCCCCGGCGTGGGCGAAGAGAAGGTAGCCTCCCCGTTCTTCGCTTTCGGCGAGGGCGTAAAGAAACGACTTCATAAGCGTGCGCCCGAGCGTGCTGTCGCCTCGGCCTAGCTCCTCGGCGGTGAGAAAGTAGACTGTCTGAACCGTTAAGAACCGTCCCTCTCGCTTCACCTCTCGCTTAATCACGATGGTAAAGACGCCGTTTTCTTCGCAAACGCTGGTGGTGCAGCCCTGGCTCCTAGCAAACTTAAGTACATTTTCGCGTGAGATCGGGTTGTCTACTAGGCACACTAGGCTGTCTCCCTCGAGAGTATCGAGGGCTTTTTTCGTTTCGATGACTGGCGCGGGGCATACCAAGCCACGGTTATCTACTATTTTCATGTGAAAAACCTCCTTACAGTCTGTGGTATAATCTGTGCCGAGGGGGTTGTTACATTGGATAGAGAAGGCATTATGCTCTGGGGTGCTGCTAAAATGAAGTTTGCGGACGCCACGCCACTTGAGCGCGGTTATAGATACTACCATGGGCTGCGCACTGCGGCTTTGGCTGGTGCGCTAGCGCGGGCAGAGAAACTCACGGTGCGAAGCGAAGAACTATATATCGGCGCTTTCTTGCATGACGTAGGCAAGGCCGACTACCCGGGCGAGGGGCATGGCCCGCGTGGCCAAGAGCTTATCGAGGCCGAAATCGCTCACCTCTTTGCGCCAAGTGAGCTAGAGTTAGTGGGGAGCATTGTCAAGAGTCACTATGCCCGTCATAAAGACAGTGCTCTCCCCTTAGAGGCCCTGCTCGTGCAAGATGCCGATGCTATAGATCACTTTGGTAGCAACGCCGTCTGGCTTGCTTTTCACTGGGCCAAGCATCAGGGGCGCACGCAAGCGGCGACAATGAAATTTTATCATAAAGAAGACCGGGAATGGCGCGAGAGAGCTCTTCGCGGCTTAAACTTCGCGCTCAGTCGTAACGAGATGCTCTATCGCCTGGAGCGCATAGAGCATTTTTTCTCGCACTGGGCAAAAGAAGAGGCAGGGCTCTTAACCCTGCCACATGGCCTGACCTAGTACTACTTTATGGTTTCGGCCAGAGCACGCAGTGAACCCGCCAGCCCAGCCAGGTCGCTCGGTATAATTATCTTGGTGGCCTGACCATGCGCCATTTCGCGCAAAGCGTCAAAGCCTTGGATGGTCAAGAGAGCTTGGTCGGGGCTTACGTCTTTTATCATGGTTAGCCCGCGCGCCCTAGCCTCATAAACCTTAAGAATTGCTTCCGCCTCGCCTTCCGCTTGCAGGATGCGCTTTTGCCGGTCGGCTTCAGCCGCGAGTATAACTTGGGTGCGCGCACCTTCAGCCTCGAGGATAGTCGCTTGCTTACGACCTTCAGAGGTGAGAATGTTTGATTGCCGCTCACCCTCAGCGGTGAGAATTTGCGCTCTCTTGTCGCGCTCGGCGCGCATTTGCTTCTCCATGGCATCCTTTATGTCGCGGGGCGGATCAATAGACTTTAATTCGACGCGGTTCACTTTGACACCCCACTTATCGGTGGCGATATCAAGTATTTCGCGCAGCTGCGAGTTGATGCGCTCGCGCGAGGTAAGGGTTTCGTCGAGGGCTAGTTCACCAATGACATTGCGAATGGTGGTCTGCGTAAGCTTTTCGATCGCGCCACGCAGGTTAGACAACTCATAAGTTGATTTGACGGGGTCGGTTATTTGGTAGTAGATGACGGTATCAATCTGCATGGTCACATTGTCCTTGGTGATGACTGGCTGTGGCGGGTAATCAAGTACATGTTCGCGCAAGTCAATAAGTGGCAAGACGCGGTCAATAAAGGGCACCACGAAGTGTAGACCATGGGGCAGCTTACGATTAAAGCTACCCAAGCGTTCCACCAATCCGACTGATGATTGCCGGATGACGCGGAAGGAACTGAGGGCTACGAGGAAGACAAAGAAGAGCAACACATAGAGAAAAATAACGCCTAAATCCATTCTGTACTCCACCCTTTCCTGCTATTTTTATCTTTCATGCGCACGGCGCACGATAAGCCGCACCCCAGAGACGGCCACGACTTCGACCATTTCACCTTGGGCAATTTCGGTGCTCGTTTCCGCAAGGGCCGACCAATCTTCGTCGCGCACCTTTACTTGCCCAAGGCCAGTCTCCATGGCTATTGTTTTGGTGACGATACCGGTTTTACCGACTAGGGCATCGTAATTTGTTTGTATCATGGGGCCGCCCCGCATCCTAAGCGCATACTTGCGAAGAAACACAAAGCAGATCACCGTCGTGACCAAGAAGGCCAAGAGCTGTACGACGAGGCTGTAGCCTAGGGCAGCTACGGCACTGGCAGCGAGAGCACCTAGGCCAAAAAACATAATGAAGAAGCTCGGTGTGACCATTTCTAGGGCTACTAGCAGCAAGCCAAGTATCGCCCAAGTTATCCAAGCACCCATTTCTACTTCCCCCTCTGAGCTGTACTGCTTGTTATTACGCGCGACCGTCGGCAAAGTTTCATACGAACCTAGCTTTCCTGCTATGATGCGAACTAGTTTTTAATGTCGTGCTCTGCGTGTGCGTCCAACTTGTTGAGAAATGTCGAATAGGCCTCCTTCTAGAACATATTTCCCGGGAAAAGTTTGTCTCTGCAGCGCTTTTTCTGGCAATTACTGTCGACTCAACAAAGCTGCTGTCACAGTAAGGCTACAACCTGTAGTATGTCAGAAAATTAACACCACAAGCTATTGACATTTGGGAAAGTAATGGTAGATTTAGCATGGAGGAGGTGGGGAATCGTGCTTAGAACAAAGGTGTTAGTCATTGACGATCAAGTGGGCATCCGTGCGCTACTGACAGAAGTTTTTACAGTACTCGGCTATGAAGTTATCGAGGCCGGCAATGGGAGCGAAGGACTTGAAGTAATGGATAAGCGCAAACCTGACATCATTCTGCTCGACATGAAAATGCCGGGGCTTTCCGGCATTGAAACCCTTCGTCTAATACGAGCGAGAAATCATCATGTGCCTATTATTTTAGTGACGGCGTACCAAGAGAACGACATGATGGCAGAGGCAGAGAAGCTCGGTGTGACAGCTCGTCTAGTCAAGCCGTTTGACATCGAGGAACTGCAACGCATTGTGCGTCGTGTGTCTGAAATAGACGACCTCCTGGTTGCGGGAACTTAGGGGCATTTGCTAGAATAGCATAAGGACGAAGGATACCTTCCTGCAAGGCACGGCCGAGGGAAGGTTTTTTGTACTTTTAGGAGTGATGTCGTGGATTTGCAAAAACTACTCAACCCTGTGCAGAGACAAGCGGTACTACATGGCGATGGGCCCCTGCTTATCTTGGCGGGGGCAGGGAGTGGCAAGACGCGTGTACTAACCTACCGTGTCGCCCACTTAGTGCGCGAAAGAAAGGTCAGCCCGAGCGCTATCTTAGCCATCACCTTTACCAACAAAGCCGCCAAAGAGATGCAAGAAAGACTGCAGCGGCTGCTACCTGAAGCGCCTCGTCTTTTTATCGCCACCTTTCACGCGGCCTGTCTGCGCATCCTTAAAAAAGATGGTAGCAAAGTAGGGCTAGCCCCTAACTTTGTCGTCTACGACACGGCCGATCAGGCGGCTCTCATGAGGGAGTGTTTGCGCGAGCTAAACCTCGACCAAGAGAAATTCTCACCGCAGTCCATAATCGCCCGCATCAGTATGGCCAAGAACAGCCTGCAGTCGCCCGCGGATTTTGCAGCGCAGCGGCTCGATTACTTCGAGTCGACTGTGTCAGACGCATATTTTCTCTACGAGAAAAAACTGCGCCAGTACGGAGCGGTGGATTTTGACGATCTACTCCTCCTAGTGGTGCGTTTGCTAAGCGAACACCAAGAAGTACGCGAATATTACCAACACAAATTCCAGTACATCTTGGTCGACGAGTATCAAGACACCAATCTAGCGCAGTATAAAATAGTGAAAGCTCTCGCGGCCAAGCATCGCAATCTCTCTGTCGTCGGAGACGATGACCAAAGTATCTACAGGTGGCGGGGCGCTAACCTGCAGAATATTTTAGACTTTGAAAAAGACTACCCCGAAGCTACCGTGTACAAGCTAGAGCAAAACTATCGCAGCACCAAGGTCATACTTGAGGCCGCCAATGCGGTTATAGCCCAGAATGTCGGGCGCAAAGAAAAGGCCTTGTGGACTGACAACAATGTGGGCGAGCCGGCCACTGTTTTTGCGGCCCAGACGGAGCAAGAAGAGGCCTACTACATCGCGCATACTATTGCCGAGCAGCTCGTTCTGTATGACAAGTATGAGTACAGTGATTGCGCGGTGCTTTACCGCACTCATGCGCAGTCACGCGCCCTTGAAGATGCCTTAATTCGACTTGGTGTGCCCTACCGCGTCATCGGCGGGCAACGCTTTTACGATCGCAAAGAGGTCAAGGACTTACTCGCCTACCTTAGGCTCATCGTCAACCCTAGCGATGACGTTAGTTTTAACCGTGTCATCAATGTGCCGCGGCGGGGCCTAGGCGATGTTACCCTAGAAAAGCTGGCAGCGCTTGCCGCCCATAAGCAGTGTTCTCTCCTCCACGCCTCTCAGGATGCGGACGAGTTGACCGGTGTGCGGACCAATGCCATTTTCGCGCTAAAGGATTTTGCGGCTAAAATCGTGTCTCTCAGTCGCCAGTCGGAGTTTCTTGCCCTGCCCCAATTGGTAGAAGAAGTGCTGGCCACCACAGGCCTGAGGGCCAGTTTAATGGAACAAGGCCGCTCTCAGCCTGACGCCATCGCGCGGCTAGAGAACGTCATGGAAGTTATTTCTGTGGCCCGTGATTTCGAAGAAGCAAATCCAGAGAACAATTCTCTCAGTGACTTTCTCAGCACGGCCACCCTAGTGACGCAGGGCGACGAAGATGATGCTAAGACAGGCGGTAGCTTCGTCTCTCTCATGAGTTTGCATTCCGCCAAAGGCTTAGAGTTCCCTGTGGTCTTTTTATCTGGCCTCGAAGAGGGTATCTTTCCGCACATGCGCACCCTCTACGATACCGAAGAGCTAGAAGAAGAGCGCCGGCTTTGCTACGTGGGCCTTACCCGCGCGAGGGAGAAGCTCTACCTTACACATGCCTTGCAGCGCATGCTTTATGGCCGACTACATGCCAATGGTGCCTCGCGCTTTCTCGAAGATATTCCGGCTGCCTGTGTGGTGCGCCGCGGTGGCAAGCGCGAAGCCCTCGCTGTGGCAGCTACGTCTCTGCCGCCAGCAGCACATGTTGTCGCTGCCAAAGAGGTGCGGCAAGAGCGACTCGTGCAGTCAGATTTTAGCCCCGCCGATAGGGTAAGACACCCTAAATTTGGCGAAGGTACGGTTGTAAGTGTAAACAAAAAGGCAGACGATGTTTTCGTCTCGGTAGCCTTCTTGCCCCCCTTCGGTATTAAGACTCTGGCCTTGTCCTTCGCGCCACTTGAAAAACTACGCTAAAGCAGGGGGATGTAATGACTGCCAAGCCACGTATTGAGCTGTTGCGGCAAGAGATTTTGCGGCACGACTACCACTACCATGTGCTTAATGCTCCGCTCATCTCCGATTTTGCTTACGACGAACTTCTCAAGGAGCTCTTAGAGCTCGAGGCGGCTCATCCCGAGCTCGTCACCCGCGATTCCCCTACGCAAAGGGTAGCCCCACAGCCCCTTAGCGCGTTTGCCGAGGTGCGCCACAGCGTGCCCTTACTTAGCCTTGCCAATGCTACCTCATTAGGTGACTTAACGGACTTTGATCGCCGCGTGCGGGAGGGCTATAGTGGAGAAATCGCCTATGTCGTAGAGCATAAGATTGATGGCTTGGCGGTGGCACTGCGCTATGAAAACGGCGTGTTCGTGCAAGGCGCAACACGTGGAGATGGCGACGTAGGCGAGGACATCACCGAAAATTTACGCACCATAAACTCTTTGCCGCTTAGATTACGACAGCCGCATAGCCTCGAGGTGCGAGGTGAGGCTTACCTGCCCAAGGAGACTTTTGCCAGGCTCAATAAAGAGCGCCAAGAGCAGGATTTGGCTCCGTTTGCTAACCCGCGCAATGCTGCGGCCGGCTCCTTGCGCCAGCTCGACCCTAGTATAGCCGCTACTCGTCGGCTAGACCTAGTAGTTTACGCGCTGGCGCGACACGCGACGGAGACTTATCTAGAGCACATCTCCGCTTTAGAAATGCTCAGAGAAGCAGGCTTCAAAGTGAGCCCCTTTCGTCAAGTCGTCTCCTCCATGGACGAGGCCTATGCCCTCTGTCTAGAGTGCCAAGAAAAGAGGCATGAGCTGCCCTATGAAATTGATGGCCTAGTCATTAAGCTGAATAGCCTAGCCGGGCAAGAGCAGCTAGGCAGCACGGCGAAGTCGCCCCGCTCTGCTATCGCCTACAAGTTCCCTGCCGATGTCGGCGTCTCGCGCCTCTTAGATATAGAGATTAGTGTCGGGCGTACCGCCTCTCTTAACCCCACCGCCATTCTCGCGCCCCTTAACTTGGCTGGCACAATGGTGAGCAGGGCCTCGCTACACAATGCCGATTACATTGCGGCCAAGGATCTACGCCTCGGGGACTACGTCTATGTGCAAAAAGCAGCGGATATTATACCCGAAGTAGTAGGACCCCTTATCGAACGCCGTACCGGCCAGGAGATTCCGTACCTATTCCCTGCACAATGCCCCGTCTGCCAAACGCCTGTTGTGCAAAACAAGGGCGAAGTGGCATGGCGTTGCCCGAATGCTTTGTGCCAAGCACAGCAGCGCGAGAAAATAATTTACTTTGTCAGCAGGACCGCCATGGACATTGCCAAGGTAGGGGAGGCGCTCGTGGTTAGCTTGCTCAGCCATGGGCTGATCTCCGACGCGGCCGACCTGTACTACCTCACGGCAAGTGTCTTGGCCACCTTGCCGCGCATGGGCGAGCGCTCTACCGCGGCTGTACTCGCGTCAATTGAGAAGAGCAAGGACAACTCCTTAGAGAGACTAGTTACGGCTTTAGGCATTCCCTTTGTAGGCGAGAAAGTCGCCCTTACCCTAGCGCGTGCCTTTAATCATCTTGACAACCTGCGCCATGCCACTTACGAAGAGTTAATCAGTATCCCTGATGTCGGAGACAAAGTGGCAGAGAGCATTCGTGCCTTCTTTGCCCTAGAGGCGAATACTAGACTGATCGAGAAGCTACGCTTAGCTGGTGTTAGCTTTGCTTACCGGGGGGCAGCCACAGAGAGCACTTTAGCCGGCAAAACCTTTGTTATCACCGGCACCCTGCCAGGCCTAAGCCGCGAAGCCGCAGCAGCGCTCATTATGGCGCACGGGGGCGCGGTCAGCGGCTCGGTAAGCAAAAAGACAGACTTTCTCCTCGCTGGGGAGAAGGCGGGCAGCAAGCTCGCGCAGGCCGAGTCACTTGGCGTAGCAGTACTTTCTTTGGCCGAGCTTAGAGCGATGCTCATAAGTTAAGATCACAAGGCAACTCTTGACTTTGGGAGATAACGAGCAAAAAAATCGCTTAGACCTTGCAACAGCAAGGTTCTGAGCGATTTTAAAATGTCCTGTTACTTTTTCAGGTTTACGGAGAGGTCAAGTTTTGTACTGGCACGA